>VGFA01000006.1 GCA_016869025.1 Armatimonadota bacterium
TCCCGGCGCACTGGCACAGTCCCCCGAAAATGCCCCGACAGGCAGCCGCCGCCACAACACCGCCTGAACGGCCCCGACGTGCGACAGGGCGCTGGCCTCTCCGGCTCCAAATTCCGAAACGGCTGCCGCTCTACCCCTGTACTTGTGTCTCTCCCCGGCCGATGGTACAATTGGCGTCGCTTGCAGAACGCGCGGCGCGTCCGACAACGGGCGGCAGGCCGCGCGTTCCTCCTGCCCCTCTTAGGTGCCAACCGAAAGAGGGGCTGCGGGCGGAACGCCCTTCAGGTCAGGTTCCATCGGCCTGAAAGACCAGAGGAGGAGGGGCTGCGTTGCCTCAGTATGATCTTGTCTATATCGTCAAGCCCGATCTCGACACCGAGGCCATGAGCTCGGTCATAGAGCGGGCAACCCAGCGCTTGATCGAGCAGGGCGCGGCGGTCGAGCACACCGACGTCTGGGGGAAGCGCCGTATGGCCTACCCGATTGCGAGGTACCGGGAAGGCCATTATGTCTTCGCACGGTTCTCGGTGTCCGGAGACCGTATCCCGGAGATCCGGCACGGCCTGAAGGTCATCGAGGACATCCTACGCACCTCGATCACCGTCGCTGTGGGAGCGATCGCGCCCCCGAAGACTGCTCAGCCGGCGGCGGCGCCTTCCGAAGTGCCGGTCGTTGTCTCCGGCCCGCAGCCCGAGCCAGCGCAACCAGATTCGTTACAACGAGGCCCGTCACAACTCGACCCGTCGCAACCCGAGCCGTTGCAGATCGAGCCGCCGCAACCTGCGCCGCCTGGTACCTAGACCGCCTGACAGGGAGGGAGCGCTGTGCTTAACAGGATCGTACTGATCGGTCGGCTCACCCGTGACCCAGAACTGCGGTACGTTCCCAGCGGACATCCGGTTGCCTCGTTCTCGCTGGCGGTGGATCGGCCGTTTGCCAACCAGCAGGGCGAGCGCGAGACCGACTTCATTGACATCGTGGCCTGGCGCAAACTCGCCGAGCAGGTCAGCCAGCATCTCAGCAAGGGACGCCTGGTGGCAGTCGAGGGCCGGTTGCAGATCCGGTCTTACGAGACCCAGGACGGCCAGAAGCGGAAGGTCGCCGAGGTTGTGGCAGACGCGGTACGGTTCCTCGACCGGAAGGCGACCGGTGCTTCGGCCGGAACCGCCGAGGGCGGGGAGTTCGCCGAGGAGAACGAGCAGGAAGTGCCGTTCTAGCTGACGCGCACCAGAGTTGTGACACGGAGGCACCTGCATGGTAGAGGCACCCAAGAAGCAATGGCGCGGACGCAAGCCCAAGCGGAAGAGTTGTGCGTTCTGCGCGGAAAAGGCCAAAGAGATTGACTACAAGGATGCCCTGCGCATTCGCCGGTTCGTCACTGACCGCGGCAAGATCTTGCCGCGGCGGATTTCTGGGAACTGTGCGAAGCACCAGCGGCTCCTGGCGGTGGCGATCAAGCGGGCGCGAGAACTCGCGCTGCTCCCCTACGCAGGAGAGTAGGCCGGCCCGCCGGGAGAGGATCTGCCGGCGCGCGCTTACAACCAGGTGATGTCGGCGCGGCGCATGCGCACTCAGGGCCTGACCGAGGGCGCCATCCTTGCGGCGCTCGTGGCCGTCTTTGCCGTCGCCACCCACTATCTACCCCTTGTTGGCATCGCCACGGCCCTGCTCTGCCCGCTGCCTTTGGCGGTTCTGGTCATTCGTCACGGCCTGCGGGTGGCGGCGGTTGCGGGCGTTGCAGCCGGACTAGTCGGTGCGATGCTGGCCGGTCCACTGCTGGGGCTCGCCATCCTGGTCTCATTCGCTCCGATGGGAATCGTGCTGGGCATAGGTGCCCGCCGCGGCTGGGCGGCAACACGGGTCGTGCTGACCGGGGGGCTTGTTGCCTTCGTCTCGACCCTGCTGAACTACCTGGGGCTGATGGGCGGGGCCAGGGTGAGCATGGCAGAGATGGCCAGCACCATGGAACGCAGCGTCGAGACCTCGGCCAGACTCTACTCGCGGCTGGGCCTATCCCAGGCCCAGATTGATTCGGTCTCCACCCAGATGCGGGAGTTCGCGCGCCTGCTTCCCTATGTGCTGCCGGCGATGCTGGTCTTCGGCGCCGTCTTCGCGGCGTGGCTGAACTACGAGGTGGGCCGCCGCGTGCTTGCCCGGATCGGATACCGGCTGGACCCATTGCCCCCGGTGCGGACCTGGCGCATCCCGACGGCGGGAATCTGGCTCGTGCCGCTTGGCTACCTTCTGTTGGCGCTGGGCCTTCGGCCTGGGGCTCCGGCCGTTCTGCAGAGCGCGGGCTGGAGTCTGATGCTGGCCACGCAGAGCGCGTTCACGCTGCAGGGGATCCTGGCCGGCTGGATGATCCTAGGCAACCTCGGATTCGGTAGATTCGCGCAGGTGCTCGCGGTGATGATCGTCATGACGGTTCCCGCGCTGGGCATTGTAGCCCTGATGCTTGGGATCCTGGACTCGGCACTTAGGGTCCGGGAGCGCTGGGGCGTTTCGTCGAGTGCCAGGGAGGAGGACGCATGAAGGTTATCCTGCTCAAGGACGTCCCCGGGACCGGCAAGGCCGGAGCAACCTGCGAGGTCAAGGAGGGTCACGCGCACCACTATCTCATACCGCGCGGCCTGGCCGTGCCTGCCAGCGAGGGGGCCCTGCGCGCCCACGAGCACAAGCAGCAGGCCGCGCAGCGGCGCGCAGAGCGCGACCGGGCCGAGGCCGATGGCCTGGTCAGCCGGCTGGAGGGCGTGGTGCTCGAGGTGCGCGGCAGGGCAGGCGAGGGCGGCAAGTTGTTCGGCTCGGTTACGTCCCAGCAGATCGCCGAGGCGCTGGCGGCGCGGGGTTTCGCCGTGGGCCGCAAGCAGATCGAACTGGAGGAACCCATCCGGGTCCAGGGTTTCTACCGGGTACCGGTGCGCATCCGGCCGGGTAGGGTGATAAAGATAGATCTAAACGTCATCGGCACGCGGTAGGGGGTAGCCCACACTCTGTCCACGCGCTATCCCCAGCGTGTTCCGCGGAATTTCCCACTTACCCACAGCTCATCCCAAAGGAGATGCACAGCCGCACGGCCGAAGCAGTACGCGAACGAAACCAGCGCCTGATTGACATACCGTACATATGTTCGATATCATGGGTAGGCCTGGCCCCCATTCAGGAGTTCGCCGTGAGCGCAAACCCGCCCGTTGACAGGGTGCCCCCGCAGAACCTGGAAGCCGAGCAGAGCATCCTGGGCGCGATGCTGTTGGAGCGCGACGCCATCGCGCGAGTCGTGGAGCTGGTGAGGGCGGAGGATTTCTACCGCGACGCGCACCGCCGCATCTATGAGGTCATCTCCGAGCTGTTCGAGCGCGGCGAGCCCGCCGACCTCATCAGCGTCACCGATCGGCTGCGCGTCCTGGGTCTTCTAGACGACGCGGGCGGAGCGGCGTACGTGACCTCTCTCCTGCACGCCGTGCCCACCGCTGCCAATGTGGAGTACTATGCACGACTGGTTGTGCAGAAGGCGATGTTGCGGCAGATGATCTCCGCCGGCACGCAGATCGTCGGCATGGGGTTCCGCGAAGATCAGGATGTCGAGCTGCTTCTGGACCAGGCCGAGAAGATGGTCTTTGGCATCGCCAGCAGGAGAATGGGGCAGCACTTCCTCCCGATCTCCGAGGTCCTGCGCGAGAGCTTCGAGCAGATCGACCGCCGCTACCGGGACAAGGGCACGATCTCCGGAGTGCCCACCGGGTTCGCCGAGCTCGACAAGATCACCGCGGGATTGCAGCCGTCGGACCTGATCATCATCGCCGCCAGGCCCTCAATGGGCAAGTGCCTGAAGTTCGATGCCGAGGTTGTGGACGCGTCCACCGGAGAGGTCCGGACGATCCAGGAGATGGTGGCCGCCGGGCAGGCCGCGCTGCTCACGCTGGGTCACGACCACAGGTTCCGCCCGGCTGCCCCCAGTCTGTTCGTGGACGACGGGGTGAAGCCTGTCTTCCGGGTCACGACAAGCGGGGGCCGATCGGTCGAGACCACGCTGACGCATCCCTTTCTGACTCCGTCCGGCTGGGAACCCCTGGCCGCGCTTGCACCGGGGGCGCTGATTGCCGTCCCGCGCCGGCTGCCAGTTTATGGACGGTCAGACCTGCCTGACCACGAGGTCAAGCTGCTGGCCTACCTCTGCAGCGGGCGGCTTCCGGCCCGCCCGCAGATTGCGGAGGACTTCTCCGACGCCGCCGCGGCGATCCTGGCCGGGGCGCGTGGCCGGCGAGTGGCGCAGTCCGGCATCAGCGGGGGCAGCGAGGGCGGGGCCGCTGTGGCCGACCTGTTCTGGCGATACCCCGAGATGGGACAGGCGCCGCATCTCCGGGCGCTGCCGGGGGCGGTGTTCACGCTGCGCCGCGAGAAACTGGCGCTGTTCCTCAACCGGCTGATGGGTGCCCTGGCCGAGGTCGGCGAGCAGCCCCACGGCTACCAGGTGCAGGCGACATTCCCATCCGCACGCATGGCGCGCGGCGTCCAGCACCTCCTCCTGCGCTTCGGCGTACCCGCCGCGCGCCGCGACGGCACGCTCAATCTGGGCATCGGCGCCACGCTCGCCCTGGTACGGGAAGTGGGCATCTTCGGTTGGGAGCGGTTGCGGCGGTGGGCCCGTAACGCCCAGCGTTCGCTGCTCGACGAGATTGACGTGATGTGGGAAGAGGTCGTTTCGATCGAGGAGGCCGGGCTCTTCCAGGTCTACGACCTGACCGTGCCGGAAACCCACAACTTCGTCGCCAACGACGTCTGCGTGCACAACACCACCCTTGCCCTCAACATCGCCCAGCACGCGGCGGTCCAACACCAGGTGCCGGTGGCGATCTTCAGTCTGGAAACAAACAAGGAGCAGCTCGTTCAGCGGATGCTCTGCAGCGAGGCGCAGGTAGACTCCTCCCGGCTACGCAGCGGCCACCTGAGCGACGCCGACTGGCCGCGCCTGGCCACCGCAATGGGAAAGCTGAGTGAGGCGCCGATCTTCATAGACGACTCGTCCGCGCTATCGGCGATCGAGATGCGGGCCAAGGCCCGCAAGCTGAAGGCCGAGCACGGGCTTGGATTGATCATCATTGACTACATTCAGATGATGCAATCCTACAAGCGGGCCGAGAACCGGACCCAGGAGGTCTCGGAGATCGCCCGCGCGATCAAGTCGCTGGCCAAGGAGCTTAACCTCCCGGTGATCGGGATCTCGCAGCTTTCCCGGGTGGTGGAGGCGACGGGCAGCCGCCTGCCCCAGCTTTCACACCTGAGGGAGTGTGTGACCGCCGACACGGTCGTGTGGGACGCCGATACCGGCTGCCGCTTGACGGTCGGCGAACTGGCCCGGCAGGAATCATGGCCACGGCTGCTCTCGCTGAACTCCACGATGCGCCTGGTTCCGGTTCAGCCCGCAGCCGTTATGGAGAAGGGCGAGAACGAGGTCTTCGAGGTGCGGACGAGCACGGGCCGGCGCCTGAAGGCGACGGCAAACCACCCTGTGCTGACCCCTGAGGGCTGGAAGCCGGTGGGAGAGTTGTGCCAAGGATCAACGATCGCCGCTGCCCGGAGTCTTCCGCTCTTCGGTGCACGGCCGGCGGAACTGACACTAGTCGGCATCGAGGGGAGGAAGGCGGCGTTAGTCGAACAGTGCGGCGCCGAGTTACTCCATCGTCGCGCGAAGCCCCAGGTTGATCGCCTGCCCTTAGCCGCCCTTCTAGCGCGCAGACTCCGGGCACCGGGCATCTACCAGATGGCGACCGGGGACGTACTGTGGGATCGGGTCGCGAGCATCACGCCACTGGGCAAGGCGCCCGTATACGACCTCGTCATGCCGGGTACACACAACTTCATTGCGGACGGTCTGGTTGTGCACAACAGTGGCGAGCTCGAACAGGTGGCAGACCTGGTGCTCTTCATATACCGCGAGGAGTACTACGACGAGGCCAAGGCGCGGGCGGACGGCAAGCAACACGTAGCCGAGATCCGGGTTGCCAAGCACCGTAACGGGCCCGTGGGGAACGTCGAGATGTTCTTCCACAAGGAGCATGGCCGGTTCCGGGATCTCGACCGGAAGCACGCGGGCACCGGCGGGTCCTGATGGCCACCTGCCCCGGGCACGGTAGGGAATAACCGCGCGCCCCCTTGCGTCCTTCCTCAGAGAGCGACCAAGGGGGGCGTACGCGTGTCAGGGGTTAGCAGCATGCAGGCGCAGGAAGGCCTGGAAGGCGTCGTCGCAGGGGACTCTGCAATCTGCCTGGTTGACGGGGAGCGCGGGCGCCTGGTGTACCGCGGTTACGATGCCGCCGACCTGGCAGAACACGCCACGTTCGAGGAAGTGGCCTACCTCCTCTGGCACGGCGAGCTACCCACGCGTGGTGCGCTCGACGCTCTGAGGTCCGGGCTGCTGCGGGCCGGCTCCATCCCAGGGCCTGCGTTGGACCTGCTCAGGGAGATCCCCGCGGGCGCGCAACCGATGGCCGTGCTGCGGACCATGGTGTCGGTGCTGGGACACTACGATCCAGAGGCGGGCGAGGGCTCGCCCGAGGCCAATGCGCGCAAGGCGGTTCGCCTGACAGCGCAGGTTCCGGCCGTGATCGCCGCGTTCCACCGCATGCGCACCGGCGGCGATCCGCTACCGCCGCGGGCCGGGCTCAGCCACGCCGGCAACTACCTCTACATGATGGGCGGGAAGACGCCCGACCTCCAGGCGGAGCGCGCCCTCGATGTGGCGCTCATCCTGCACGCCGACCACGAGTTCAACGCCAGCACCTTTGCCGCGCGCGTTACCGCCGCTACGCTGTCGGACCTCCACTCGACGATCGTCTCCGCGATTGGGACGCTCAAGGGATCACTTCACGGCGGAGCCAACGAGGACGTCATGCGCCTGCTCGAGCGGATCGGCAGCCCGGACAGGGTCGAGCCGGTCCTGCTCGAGATGCTGGAGGCGAAGAAGAAGATCCCGGGATTCGGTCACCGGGTCTACCGCACCGAGGATCCGCGCGCACGGTTCCTCCGCAAGATGTCGGAGCAACTGGGAGAGCAAAGCGGTGACCCCCTGTGGTACCGCCTGACGCGAGGGGTGGAAGAGGTCACGACCTCACGGCGCCACATCTTCCCCAACGTGGATCTCTATTCCGCGTCGGTCTACCGCGCATTGGGAATCCCCATGGACCTCTACACCGCGACCTTCGCGGTGAGCCGCATCGCGGGATGGACCGCGCACGCGCTGGAGCAGTACGCGGACAACCGTCTGATTCGGCCGCTGGCTCGTTACACTGGACCGAGCGCGCGCGCCTACGTGCCCCTCGAAGCGCGCGGCTGATGACTACCCGGCCGTTGGGAACTCGGCCGTCAGGAACTCGCGGACCGCGCGCGTAAACGCCTCCGGGGCCTCCAGGTTTGACATGTGCCCGGCCGCGGGAATCCGGACGAGGCGGGCGTCCGGCAACACCGCGGCCATTGCCTCGGCCGCCTCCGGCGGAGTCAGCGTGTCCTCCTCGCCCACAATCACGAGGGCCGGCACATTGACGTCGCCCAGCAGCGGCCTGCTGTCCGGCCGCGACGCCATCGCGGACAGCGCCGTGGTGAGACTGCGAGCCGGCGGGGTCCCGATGATCTCCAAAATGGCCTGGACAACCCCGGGCCGCTGCGACCTTGTGGTGGGACCGACCAACTGCCCGGCGAAATCCTCCAGGTAACCCGCAGGGCCCTCGTTCTCGATGCGCGCGATGGCCGCGCGGCGGCGCTGGCGGCCCTCCTCGGTGTCCGGCTCTGCGCGTGAGTCCGCGATCAGGAGGGCGCAGACGCGGTGCGGGGCGAGGGCCATCACCCGGAAGGCCACGTATCCTCCCATGGAAAGGCCACCCAGCGCGAACCGCGGGCAGCCCAGCGCGTCCAGCAGCGCGAGCACATCCTGGGCGTAGGCGTCCATGCTCATGGGATTCCTTGGGATCTCCGAGTCGCCGAATCCCCGAAAGTCGGGCGCTATCACCGTGAACCGGTCGCGCAGCCCGGCTACCTGAACACGCCACATCGCGCGGTTCAGCGGGAACCCATGGAGCAGCACAAGCGGCGTCCCGTTGCCCTCCATGTCGTAGCCCATCCTGATCCCGCCGGCCTCGGTGTGCACGCGCCACCCCCTTTGTCTCGTTACAACCATAGCGCGGACGCGCCTGCGCATCTTTGATACGGCAGCGCAAACACGCCAGCGCAAACGCGTCTGTGCATCTATGTTACCGCCTGGAATCCCCAACCCCTCTTGCGCCCCTCCGGGAACCTTCCGGCCCGGATATGGCCCCAGTTGACGCTCCACCGGTCCCTCTCGGAAACCACCATGGCATCGTCATGGCGGAGGGATCGCACGCCCAATCGCCGGGAGGAGCCATGGAGCGACCCGCATTGAGATCCGCAGCCGTGGAGCCGCACCTTCCTCTGGTTGCAACGATCGCCAGGGCGATGGGACGCAGGTTGCCTCCGACCGTGGAGGTGGACGACCTGATCAATGACGGCGTGCTCGGCCTCATGGATGCGCTGAGGCGGTACGATCCGCAGCGCCGCGTCGGCTTCACGACCTACGCCGGCCACCGGATCCGCGGCGCGATTCTGGACGGACTGCGCAAGCGCGACCCGCTGCCGCGCGCATACCGGCGCCTCCAGAATGGCGAGCCCGGCCGCCGGATCCAGTTCCTGGCGCTGGACGAAGCCATGACGGTGCCCGACGAAGGGGAGCGAGACCCAGAGGCCGCCGCGGTGGAGGCCGATCTCAGGCGGCAGGTGTGGCTGGGCCTGGCAGCGCTTCCGCCGCGCGACCGTCAGGTGCTGGTGCTGCGCATGGTGCGAGGGCTGCCGCTGCGCGCCGTGGCAGTGCACCTCTCGATCTCGATCACACGGGTGGCGGAAATCCAGGCGCGAGGGCTGGCCCGCATGCGGCGTTTCCTCACCGGCGACCCGGTCACTTGTTCGCGCCGTGCGGCGCCCGCCCTGGGAGAGGGGAGGAGGCAGGAGGCCGCCGCATCCACCCCGAACGATAACGCTGCCTCCGCTCCCATCTCCCCGCTCCCTCCGCCGGTCACGGTCGGGGCGGGCTGATTGCGCGGGCGGCGGGTCCCCGCACCGGACCGCACACATGCGCAGGGGCACCCCCATGGCGTGTCCCAACCGCGGCGCGCTACTGGAGGGCAGGAGTCCGATGGCCGGCCAGCGCCGGTGTCCCAACCCGGACCGCGTCCTGCGCATCTTCCCCGCGCTTCATGCCAGCGCTTGGGCGCATATGCTGTCCAACGCGCTCAGCCAGGTCGGCTCCTTCCTGCGTCGGCGCCCAGAAGCGGCCGAGGACCTGCTGGCGTACCTGGCGGACCACCTGCGCCACCAGGTCGCCCCCCGCCCGCCCCTGGTCTCGCTGGCGGACGAACTGCGCGCCGTGCTAGTTGTGATCGGAATCGAGCGGGCCCGGCTGGGTGGCCGGCTCCGCCTCGAGGTGGCATGCACTCCACAAGCGCTGACCGCGCAGATCCCCTCCCTGGTGCTGCAACCGCTGGCGGAGAACGCCGTCCGCCACGGGATTGCCAGACGTCCGCAGGGAGGCCGTGTCCGCATCTCCGCGCGTGTGACCGGGAACGTTCTCCATCTGGTGGTGTCGGACGATGGCCCTGGGGTGCGGCGCCCGCTGGTTTCCAGCGGCGGCGCCGGATGGGGATTGGCCGGGGTCCGGATGCGGCTGGTCGCGTTGTGCGGTTCCTCGGCCAGATTGCGGCTTATCGGCCGGGAGGGAGCCGGGACCATTGCAGCGATCAGCATACCCGCGGTGTTCATCCGGCCGTGACCATCACCGGCGGCCTGCGCGCGGTCATCGCCGATGACGAGGCAGGCGCCAGGGCGCACCTGCGCGCGCTGCTCTTCGATGCCGGCGTACAGACCGTCCGTGAGTGCGAGTCGGGCAGCGCCGCGCTCGAGGCGGTCGCCGCGATGAGCCCCGACCTCCTCTGTCTGGATGTGCGCATGCCCGGGCCGGACGGCATCGAGGTCGGCCGGCTGATGCGGACCAGGGGCGGGCCAGAGGTCGTCTTCACGACCGGATATGCCGATTACGCCGCTGCTGCCTTCGATCTGGGCGCCGCCGACTACCTGCTGAAGCCGCTTTCCTCTGCGCGCGTGGATGAGGCGGTGCGCCGGGTCCGCGCGCGCCTCGCGCACCGCCCTCGGACGGATCCTGTTCCGTCCGTGCCGCGTGTCTTCGTACCCGCGGACGAACACCACGTAGCGGTGTCGCCCGAGGACATCCAGTATGTTGAGGCGCGGGATGGTGCCAGCCTGATCCACACCGATGCCGGCGTGCGCGTTGTGCGGGTCTCCCTGTTCCGGCTTCAGCGGATGCTGACGCAGTACGGATTCATGAGAACCCACCGGGCGTACCTGGTCAACCTGCGCCGGGTACGGGCGTTGGTGCCGTGGTCGCGCCACGTGCACAGCGCCCTGCTCGATGGCGGGAAGGAGACCCACGTCCCCGTCGCCAAGTCACGACTTGCCGCGTTTCGATCCAGCGTGATCTGGGTGACGCAGGCAGGAGGAGGCAGGGATGGATCTGGGGCTTCGAGGGAAGGTGGCGATCGTGGCCGGCGCCAGCGGGGGGCTGGGCCGGGCAATCGCCGAGGGCCTGGCCGCTGAGGGCACGGCGGTTGCGATCTGCTCGCGCTCGGAAGGCGCGATCTTTGCCGCGGCCGAGGCCATCAACTCCAACACACAGGTTGCCGACGCCGGAGGCCAGGCGGTTCCGGTGGTCGCGGATGTGAGCCGCGAGGCAGACATCGCGCGGTTTGCGGCGCAGGTGCTGGAGCGGTGGGGGCGCGTGGACATCCTGGTGACGAACAGCGGCGGCCCGCCCTCCGGACCGGTGTCCTCGCTGGCGGACGGGCAGTGGGAGGCGGCGGTCCAGTCGCTCCTGTTCTCCGCGGTTCGGCTCTCCCGGGAGGTCATTCCCTCGATGCAGGCACACCGTTGGGGGCGGATCCTGCACGTCGCCTCGTTCGCGGTCAAGCAGCCCGTGCCCAACCTGGGCCTCTCGAACGCGGTGCGCATGGCAGTCGTGGGCCTCGCCAAGACCCAGGCGATCGAGCTGGCTCCTCACAACATCCTTGTGAACACGATCTGCCCTGGGCCGATTGCCACCGACCGGCTCGTGGCGCTCACGCGGCAGTACGCGGAACGCGAGGGCGTGTCCCACGACGCCGCGATGCAGCGCCTCTGGATCTCCCAGATACCGCTCGGCCGGTTGGGTGAGCCCGCCGAGTTCGCGAACCTGGCAGTCTTCCTGGCGTCCGAGCGGGCCAGCTTCATCACCGGCGGCACGTTTCAGGTGGACGGCGGCGCGGTGCGCGGACCTTTCTGAAGGGGGGACCGGACTGTGTCAACGACCGATATCATGGCATACCTCGATGCCCACCAGCAGGAGCACCTGGAGCGCACGCGCACATTCATCCGGCAACCGAGCATCAGCGCCGACGGCACCGGCATCGCCGCGATGGCCGATCTCGTCGCGGAGACGATCCGCGAGATCGGCGGGCAGGCCGAGATCGTGCCTACCGCGGGACACCCGGTGGTTGCCGGCCGCCTGGAGGCGGGAGCGCCCCGTACGCTTCTCTTCTACGGCATGTACGACGTGCAGCCGGTCGAGGGCGAGGCGTGGACCGTGCCGCCGTTTGCCGGCGAGGTGGTGGACCTTCCGGGACGCGGGCCCTCGATGGTGTCGCGCGGCGTCTTCAACTCGAAGGGGCCGATGGCCGGCTTTCTCAACGTATTGCACTCCTACCGCGCGCTGGGTCAGGACCCGCCGGTCAACGTCGTCTTCATGGTGGAGGGCGAGGAGGAACTGGGCAGCCGCAACCTCGGCGCGTTCGTGGAGTCGCACCGCGAGCAGCTGCGCGCCGACGCCGCCTACTTCGCGTTCTACGGTCAGGACGCGCGGGGGATCCCCGCGATCTACCTGGGGGTGAAGGGGATCGCGTTCCTGGAGCTCGTCTGCCGCGGCGGTGATTGGGGCGGGCCGCAGTCGCGCATGATCCACGGCAGCAACGCCGTGTGGATCGGCAGCCCCACCTGGCGGCTGGTGCAGGCGCTGGCCTCGATGATGGGACGCGACGAGCAGATCCTGGTTGAGGGCTTCTATGACGACGTGATCCCGCTGGGCGCGGACGAGGAGCGCCTCCTGGAGCACCTGACGGAGGTCTTCGACGAGCGGGAGATCCTGTCGCAGAACGACGTGCGCCGGTTCAAGCTCGAGGGCCACGGCGAGACGCTCTTGCGCAACTACCTGTCGCTTCCAACACTCAACATAGACGGCATGGTCTCGGGCTGGGTCGGCCCGGGATCCAAGACGGTGCTGCCGCACGAGGCCCGGGCGCGCGTGGATGTCCGCCTGGTCCCCCGCATGGAGATCGGCAGCACGCTGGAGCGGCTGCGCGGCCACCTGGACGGCCTGGGCTACACGGATGTCGAGATTGATCTGTGGCAGGCCTACCCCTGGGCCCAGACGTCGTGGCGCAGTCCTGTTGTGCAGGCCCTGGAAGGCGCGATACGCGACCAGGGGGTCACGCCGTACACCTGGCCGCGCATCGCCGGCAGCGCGCCGATGTATCTGTTCTCTGATGTTCTTGGGATGCCGTTCGTAATGGGAGGGTTGGGTCACGGCGGCCGCGCGCACAGCCCCAACGAGTACGCTACGGTTGAGGGTATGCGGCTGTTCGAGCGCTCGGTGGCCGCCTTTCTGGAGCGGTTCGCGAAGGGCTAGCGCGCGCGTGCTATACTGCTATACTGCTGGAGACCGATCAGCCCCCATCGTCTAGCCGGGTCCAGGACGTCGGCCTTTCAAGCCGGTAACGCGGGTTCGAATCCCGCTGGGGGCACCACGTCGAGCTCCGCGGCTTCGGCCACGAACCCTGTTCTTCGGTGCGCGCCGTCGCAGAAGGGCTTGTTGCTCGACTGGCCGCACCGGCAGAGCGTAACCGGGCCGGATCTCTTCTCCTCGACTCCTCCCCGCCTTACGGATAACTCGCTCTCCGAGTGAAGGATGATCGGTCCGTTCTCGCGGAAGGTGATCTTCATGGTCGGCACCTCCAGAGGCCCGCGGCCGTAGTATGTCGTTCTTCAGCAGGCCCCAGGGCACCTACGGGGACTGTCAATGCAGGATAATGCCAGCAGGTGGAGAACGGCCACGGTGAGCTACTAGGAGGAGGTGGTGAGTGTGGAAAAGCTCCGATTGCCCGTACAGCTGGACGCCATCTATTGCTTCCTTCTCGGTCTTGCTACCCTCTCTCCGTCCCTTGCCGCCAGCATATTCGGGGCTGAGGCCAAGGACCCAGCCCTGCTTCTCACTCTGTCGGGCCTCTTCATCGCGTTCGGCGTGGTCATATGGAGCATCGCCGGCGACATCGAGAAGTACGGCGGCCTTGCAACGGCGCTCGTGCTGGCGCTGCTGATCACCGCCGTGTTCCTCATCTGGGCCTGGGCGACGAACCTGTTCACTGCCCGGACCGCTCTTGTTCCGTTGATCATCAACATCGTGCTCGCGATCTGGATCTGGTCCGCGAAGCCCAAGTAGTGAGGGGCTCTGGAAGATAGACGGCCAGGCGCAGTCAGCCCTGGCCAGTAAGGGGGCTCCCCCGAGAGGGGGAGCCCCCTGGTTACTATGCGGCCTGGCGTTGCTTCGGGCGTGTTGCTTCGGGCGTGTTGCCTCCGGCGTGCTGCTTCCGGCGTCCTACTTCCCGTCGCCCGGTTCCACCACGCCCTCGGGCACCGGCCTCCGGCCGCGGCCGCGCGCCCACTGGGCCACGCCGTCCAGGAGCACGTACAGCGCGGGAATGAGCAGGAGGCTGCCGACCGATGATGTAATCAGCCCGCCCACGATCGCCCGCGCCATCGGCGACTGCATCTCGGATCCTTCCCCAAACCCGATCGCAAGGGGCAGAAGCCCAAACACCGTGCTCAGCGTCGTCATGAGAATCGGCCGCAGCCGCCGCTGGCCGGCCCGCGCAATCGCCTCCCGCAATGGCACGCCCTCGTTCTGCAACTGCAGCGAGTACGTTATGAGCACGATGGCGTTGTTGACAGCGATTCCGACGAGCACGATCGTGCCCAGGCCCGACTGGACGTTGAGCGTCGTGCCGGTCAGCAGAAGCGCGGCTACCACTCCGACCAGCGCGAACGGCACCGCGGCCATTATCAGGAACGGTTCAAGCAGGCGCTCGAACTGCGAAGCCATAACCATGTAGACCAGGACGAGCGACATAAGAAAGCCCGTGATCAACTGGGCGAAGGACTCCTGCTGGTCCTGGTACTCGCCGCCGAAGGTAATTGAGAACCCCCGGGGCAGGTGTTCCGCGAGCACCGTGGAGCGAACGTCGCGCAGGGTGGCACCGATGTCGCGCCCACTGATGTTGCCCGTGACCGTGATGATGCGCTCGCGGTTGCGGCGCTGGATCTGCGTCGGCCCGGGCGCGCCCGTGACCGCGGCGAGTTGCCGGAGGGGCACGATGCCGCGCGGCGTGGCTATCGGCAGGCCGCCCAGTTGGTCCGGCGTGGCGCGGTCGGACTCCTGCAGGCGCACGACTACGTCAATGTCGTTGCCTTCGCTACGGAACAGCGCGGCGGTCGTTCCGCCGACGTAGGTCTTGACCGAGGCAGCCACCTGAGCAGCGGTCATTCCGAAGGTCGCGGCCCTGGCCGGATCCACCTGAACCACGAACTCCTCGGCGCTCTCTTCGCGGCTCACCTGGAGATCCGTGACACCGGGCACGGCCTCCAGGACCCCGCGCAGCCGGCGCGCGGTCGCGTTCCCGGCATCGAGGTTGAATCCCCGCAGGTCAATGCTGATCGGATCGGGAGAGCGGAAGATGAAGAGCGAGCTGGACGGCCTGAAGATGATAGTTGCGCCGGGCACGGTGACGCGGCGCCGCAGGTCGGCTATCACCTGGCGCGTGGGTGGGGTGCCCGGCTCCAGGCTGACCCGGAAGGTGCTGGTGTGTGATGATCCCAGGCCGCCGAAGCCGCCACCCACGAACGTGGCAACCATGCCGACCCCGGGCGTTTCCTCTACCAGAGTCTGCTCGATGCGCCTGACCGTGCGGTCCGATACCTCGAGCGCGGTTCCCCGCGGAAGGTTCACGATCATGAAGAGCTCGCGCTCGTCCGCGCTGGGGAACGTCTCGCGGCCGATCAGAGGCAGCGCCGACCAGGTGAGCACGACGAGGGCGATGGAAGGCAGTACCACCAGACTGGGCCTGCGCATCACAACCATCAAGAGGCGACGGAACGCGTCCTCGAGGGCGAGGAGCCGCCGCTCGACAGAGGTTGCCAGGCGGCCGGCCAGGCCCCTGCCGTGCCCGATCGTCAGCGCCCGCGATGCCAGCGACGGGATCAGCGTCAACGCAATCACCAGCGAGCACGCAAGCGAAAACGTCACGACGTACGCCAGAGGCCGGAACATGACGCTGGATATGCCCTTGGTGAAGAACATCGGCAGGAACACCACGATCGTGGTTAGGGTGCTGGCAACGATCGCGGTGCCGACCTCACGCGTGGACTCCTCTGCGGCCAGCCGCGGAGGCCGACCCTCCTCCCGGTAGCGGAAGATGTTCTCGAGCACGACGATGGAGCTGTCCACCAGCATCCCAATTGCCAGCGCCAGCCCGCCGAACGTGATCAGGTTGAGCGTGAGCCCGCCCGAGAACATGAGCAGAAACGTGGCCAGGACAGAGATGGGAATCGCCGTGGAGATTATCAACGTGCTGCTGATGTTGCGGAGGAAGGTCAGCAACACTATGACCGTGAGCACGGATCCGATCATGGCGGCCTGCTGGACGTTCTGCACCGAGCGGCGGATGAACCGGCTCCCGTCGTTAACCGTGGTCAGTTGCACCTGCGGGAACTGCTCACCGATCTGGGAGGCTACCTGAATGACCCGCCTGGCAACCGCGACCGTGTTCGTTCCGGACTGCTTGGATACCGCGATCAGGACCGCCGGGCGGCCGTTGATTCGGAAGATTGACGTGGCGTCGGCCAGGGTGTCCTCCACACGCCCGACGTCAACCACCCGCACCGGTACGCCCCCGCGGACAGCCACTATTGTCTGCCCGATCGCCTCCGGGGAGGAGAACCGGCCGACGGTCCTCACGATCCGCCGCTGCGGACCTACGCGCACGTCCCCGCCGGGGTCGCTGGTGCTCTCGGCGCGCAGCGCCTGCGAGACCTCCCGATCGGAGACGCCCAGCGCCTCCAGGCGGCGGGCATCGAGGCGGACCTGGATGATCCTGCTTCGCGTCCCGCGCACGTCCACGTTGGCCACGCCCTCGATCTGTTCCAGGCGCGGGCGGAACTCGTTCTCTGCCAGATCCCGGAGCGCGCTCAGATCTCCACGCCCCTCGATGGCGATCTGTACTACGGGCATCAGGTTTGGGTCGAACTTGGACAGCCGCGGCGTCTCGGCGCCGGCGGGCAGCCGGCTGCGTACCCGGTCTATCGCTGGGCGCACGTCGTTAGCGGCGGCGGACAGGTCTGTGCCCCACGGGAACCGGAGCGTGATCGAGCTTCGGCCCTCGATCGAGTTGGATGAGATCTCGGTGACGCCCGGCACGGTGCTGAACGTGTTTTCCAGGAGGATCGTGACCTCGCGCTCGACCTCCTGGGGCCCGGCGCCGGAGTAGTTCGTGATCACCGAGAGGGTCGGGTAGGAGATGTCGGGGAGGAGATCCACAGGGAGCCGCACGAAGGCGACCACTCCCAGGAAGGCCAGGGCCAGATACGCCATCGCCGTGGTGACGGGCCTTGCGATGGCGAAGCGCGAAAGATTCATGGCTTCTGCTGGCCGGGGGCGCCGCTACCCGTGCGGACCTTCATCCCGTCGCGGAGCCCTTGCTGGCCCACGGTCACGATCGTCTCGCCCGCGATCAGGCCCTCGACGATCTCGGACCGGCTGCCCTCAACGTATCCAACAATCACCGGGCGCTCCTCAACGGTGTCGTCCTTGAGCACGAACACGACGGAGGCATCGCCCCTGCGCACGGCGGCATCCGAGGGAACCATGATGGCCTGGCGCTCATCGAACACGATTGTAACCCTAGCGAACATGCCGGGGCGCAGCGCGCGGTCGGCGTTTGAAAGCACAACCACCGCACGGGCACTGCGCGATCCGGCGTCCAGCGCCGGAGCGGTTCGGGCTATCGTGCCCTCGAACAGACGTCCGGGCAGCGCATCCACCAGGATCTTGGCCGTGCTTGTCTTGCGCAGCCGAACGAGATCGGTCTCAGGCACGGGCACGTGGACCTCGATGGGCTGGACCCGCGCCACGGTGACGACCACGGTCTGAGTCGAGATTACCGCGCCGGACTCGACGCCGACGCGGGTGACCACGCCGCTGATCGGTGATGTGATGCGCAGCTCCCGCAGCCGCGCCCGGATCTGGGCGACGCTCGCCTCTGCCTGCCGGATCGTGGCCTCCTGGGCCTCGACATCCTCGGGGCGCGGGCCGTGCCGGACCAGGGCGAGCTGCTCCCGCGCGCCCCGGAGGCGTGCCCTGGCCAGCCCAACATCGGTTAGCGCCCGGTCCACCGCCGCCCTTGCCACCAGCCCGTCGGCGAAGAGCTGCTGGGTGCGCGCGAGTTCTCGCTCGGCCTGCGTCAGGGAGGTCTCGGCCTGGGCAACGGTTGCCTCCACCTGGGCCACCTCAGGCCCGCGCGGCGCGGCCTTCAGTTGAGCCAGGCGGGTACGCTGCACCTCGACCGAGGCCTCGGCCTGCTTGATGGTCAGCTCGAGCTCGGGATCGTCGAGGCGCGCCACCAAACCGCCGGCCGCAACCACCGTTCCTTCCTTGACGAGGACCGCGCCAAGCCGCCCAGATACGCGCGAGAATACGTCCACAACGGCCGAGGCGCGCACCTCGCCGGGGAACGTGCTCTGCTCGACCAGGCTCGTGGGATCCACGGTCTCCGTCCGGACCAGCGGCGCGGGTCGCTGCATCGGCCGCGCCGTCTCCTTGACGGCCGCGCGGCTGGAGATCCACCGTGACGCGCCGACGATCAGTGCGGCCACCACCACGAGCATCAATACAAACCGGATTGTACGCAACACCCAACCGTCACCCTTGTGAGTAGATTCACGTAGATGCTACGATGTCGGCGAACGGAGGCTTTCCTGCTGCCCCTATGGCGACCGATCAACGTCCAGCCGATTATACACCCACGGGCGCGCGCGCGGCGACCTCTGTCGAATACGCCAGGCGGCTCAGGCACGCCGCGGCCCCTCTCCGAGAACGTGCCGCCCGCATCAAGCACAATCCCGCCACAGGGCAGGCGCCGAGCAACGCCTCGGATCTGCCATCCCTCCTGGAAGACGCCGACGAGTTGCTGAGGGCAGTCCAGAAGGGCGCGGACGAGCGGGCGCGGGACGAGGCCGCAATGCGAGATCATGGGGGAGGTGCCGTGGGAGGTATCGGTGGAGGCGCCATGGGAGGTGCCGGCTCGGAGTCAATCCGTGCTAGGCACGCGGCCATCGAGCAGACCGCGCAGGCCGCCGCGGTTGCGGTGGACGTGCTCAGGGGTCTGTTCCTGTCTCCCGCATCTTCCACGGGCGCGGTGCTGGATGCGCCCTACGGCCACGGAGCCCCCCTGCGCCACCACCCCGGGGCGCTCTGCGCAATCATCGCCGAGCATGTCGAGGGCCTCGCAGGAGCGCTCGAGGCCGCGGCAATCATCAAGGCCAACGCAGGCCTCTGAAGCCGAAGCCCGGATAGAGCAGGACCTCGCGGTCCTTCGCCACGGGCACCACCGTGGGAGAGCCCAGGCGCCCGAACGCGTCCGGAAGGCGGTCCTTGGGCGCAGCGCTGGGATGGTGCATGTAGACGCCGCTGCGCCCCAACCAAGGCCCCGGGGGCTCCCACAGGTCGAACCCCCTGAAGGGCAGAACCACCGGCGCGCTGTTGCGCAGGGCATAGATGAGCTGGCTCCCTGTTTGGTACGTCTCGGCCAGAACGAAGACCGCACCATCTGGGCCCTGCTCCTTGAGCAGCCGCGTCACCTCGATCGCGACCCTGGGCCAGCTCTGCGCCTCGGCGTGGAACAGACGCAGCGCCGGGTTGGGCACGCCGGCCAGGGCGACGATCGCCAGCGTGAACGCCGCGCTGCTGACTACCGCGCCGCGTAGCGCGCGCTGCGGCCTCCAGGTATCCCACAATCCGGCTGCCGCGACCACCGCGGCCATGAGCGCCGGGCCCGTGTAGTGGGGCTTGGCCAGCGCGCGGAGGCTGCCCGCGACCATCAGCGCCAGCGTGGGCAGGGTGCACCAGAGGAGAAACGCAAACCTCTCGTCGCCGCGCACCCTCCTGGCCGCGCCAACCAGGCCCGCGACAAGTACCGCGAATCCCAACGGTGCGAAGAAGAGAAACTGCGAACCCAGGTACACCGCGAGGTTGCCCAGCGGCGTCGTGGGCGCGATCCAGGGATCAATGACCCCTGCGCGCGCAATCGTGGCCCATCCATGCGTAAGGTTCCACCAGGCCAGGGGCGCCAGCACAGTCGCTCCTGCCAGAACTGCCAGATACGGACTAGGGGTGCTCAACCATCGGCGCCCCGAGGGCGTGGCCAGGACGAACCCTGCCAGGGAGAGCGCGAGCGCACCGCCGGCGAGCTTGCTCTGGATGACCAACCCGATCGCGGCACCTGCGGCCGGCCACGCCCATCGGCTACCGCGTGTGGCCTCCCACATCAGCAGCATCGCCAGTAACCAGAAGAACCCGAACGGTCCATCCGGGGCCGCGATGATGCCGCCGACCGCGAATGCGGGCAGGATCGCAAAGAGCACCGCCGCACGCAGTCCGGCCGAGGGCCCGAAGAGACCGCGCGCCAGCGCGTAGATGGTCAGTGTGGACGCGGCGCCCAGCATCAGGGGGAAGAACCGGACCGCCGGCACCGAGTCGCCCAGCAGGCGCGTGCTTGCGGCCACGAGGCCCGCGATCATAGGTGGATGGTCCGGGTAGCCCCACATCAGGTGCCTGGACCAGACCCAGTAGTGGGCTTCGTCGTCCAGGATCGGCACACCGAAGGCCGCGGCGGTTCTGATCAGCGTGGAAACGATGATGACGGCCAGCAGACCCCGGGTAGAGGCGTCCATTTTCACAGTTCTCACGCTGATCTTCCGGCGCGCAGGACTGCCTGGCGCATCACCCGATTGAGCATTTCAGCGGTCAGCCTTCCGGTCTGGGTGTTCTGACGGCTCGGATGATAAGAAGCGAGCAGTACAATCGGACGAGCGCCCGGCCCAGCGACCGGTCGCGCTACTGGCCCAGCACGTGGCCGCGCGATCAGGGCCGCCGCCCCGTGCGCGAACACGGGCCGCGGATGCGGCCGCTGCCATTCGAGGTCCGCGGCCGCGCGCAGCACCGCATCAAACGCAACCCGCCCTAGCGCGACGATCACCCGCAGGCCACGCAGAAGCCGGAGCTCCTGGGCCAGGAACACACGGCAGGCATCCAGTTCCTCTGGGAGCGGCCTGTTACCCGGCGGCGCGCATCGGGCCGCGGAGGCAAGATACGCGAAGCGCAGACGCAGCCCATCGTCGCGGTGCTCCGAGGTGGGCTGGGAGGCCAGGCCTGCCCGGTGCAGCGCCGCGGTCAGGAACTCCCCGGAGCCGTCGCCGGTGAACATGCGCCCGGTACGGTTGGCGCCGTGCGCGGCCGGGGCGAGGCCTACCAGCAGGATGCGGGCGCGCGGATCACCGACCCCGGGCACCGGCCGGCCCCAATAGTCCCACGAGCTGTACTTCGGCCTGCGCAGCCGGGCTACGGCTTCCCTGTAGGCCACGAGCCGCGGGCATCGGCGGCATGCAACAATGGCGGAGTTGAGCGCGGCGAGAGATGAATAGCGGGCCATGGCTTCCTTGACGCTAGTTTTCGCACGGACCTATAATATTCCTTGCCGTCTTCGTGGGCGGTTAGCTCAGTGGAAGAGCGCATCCTTCACACGGATGAGGCCGCAGGTTCAAAACCTGCACCGCCCACCACCCCTGGAGGTTCGTGATGACTGACCCACGCCTCGCCAGACTCGCTGACGTATTGATTCACTACTCCCTGAAGGTGCGGCCGGGCCAGCTCGTCCGCGTCTCCGGCCCGGCGCTGGCCGCGCCGCTCATTGCCGAGGCGTATCGAACGGCCCTGGAGGCCGGCGCGCACGTCCACACGCGCGTAAACGTTGATGGCCTCGACGAGCTGTTCTTCAAGAAGGCCACCGATGAGCAGTTGAGGTTCGTCTCTCCCTTGCTTGAGTACGAGGTCGAAAGGATTGACGCCGAACTTGGGATCTGGGCGCACTACAACACCCGGTCCCTGACCGGCGTTGACCCTGCCCGCCAGGCCATCCGCCGCGAGGCAACCCGCGCGTTGAACCGGCGGTTCCTCGAGCGAGCCGCGGAAGGAGCGCTGCGCTGGTGCGGCACCCAGTATCCCACGCACGCCGACGCCCAGGACGCCGAGATGTCGCTGTCCGAATACGAGGAGTTCGTGTTTGGCGCGGGCCTGATCGACCATCCTGATCCTGTCGCGGCATGGGAGAAGGTGCAGCGGGAGCAGGAGCGCATCGTGCGCTTGCTGGAGACGAGAGACGAGCTGCGGCTGACGGGCCCGGACGTTGACCTTACCGTGCGCACCGGGGGCCGCCGGTGGATCAACGCGGCGGGCGAGCACAACTTCCCCGACGGCGAGGTCTTCACCGCACCGCTTGAGAACGCCACGGCCGGCCGTGTGCGGTTCTCGTTTCCGGCCATCTACAGCGGGCGGGAGGTGCATGGGATCACCTTGACCTTCTCCGAAGGGCGCGTGGTTGAGGCAACGGCCGAGAAGGGCGAGGAGTTCCTGCGCGCGATGCTGGATCTCGACGCCGGAGCGCGCGTGCTCGGGGAGTTCGCCTTCGGTCTGAACTACGGCATTGCCCGGTTCACGAAGAACATCCTGTTCGACGAGAAGATCGGGGGCACCGTGCACCTGGCCGTGGGCGCGGCCTATCCCGAGACCGGAGGCACCAACACCTCAGGGCTGCACTGGGACATGATCTGTGACATGCGGGCCGGGAGCGAGGTCTGGGCCGACGGCGAGGTGATCTACCGGAACGGGTCCTTCGTGGTATAGGGGCGGGCTCGCTACGAGCGCTCGATGTCCTCTATCAGCTCATCAAACAGCAGGCGGGTTTCCTCCCTGACCTGATCGGCCATCTCGGCGTAGCGCTGGTGTTCCATTGCCTTGGTATGGATGTTGTTCAGCATGTTGGCTTCGATCTCGCGCAGGAACGCGACGACGTCGCTTCGCGGGAACTCGCCGAACTCCCTGTTCCTGAGCCGGCGCACGAACTCGTCGAAGTCCCGCATCTCGACCTGACAGAGCTGCTCGTAGATCTCCCATAGCCGCTCAGTCATCACGAACTCCCAAGACAGTTCTTGTGGCGATGTTCGCGCGTGCCCTCTGTATTCCTTCATGCCAGACTGCGGTCCGGCGCTGCCGCACCTACCTACCCACCCACCGCCCTGGTGCGGAAGCGGCCGGGTTTGCTACAATGAGATCGGCCGGGCCGGCGTAGCTCAGTGGTAGAGCAGCGCACTCGTAATGCGCAGGTCACGAGTTCGAATCTCGTCGCCGGCTCCAGGATTGGATTTCAGTCACTGCCCTCCTGCCAGTCACCCTCCTGCTAGCCGATCTTTCCCCTCGTGGCGCCCGCAGATTGCGCGCAGGGCGTGCTCGTCCCCAGCGAGAATGGGTACAATAAGGGCGGGTAGAAGTGCGGAGCCTGCCGATGACTATGGTAGGGTGCGGAGTTTCGCGAAAGGCTCCAGGCAGGAAGTCCGGTGCCCACGACGTATTAGGATGAACGGTCAAGATGTCAGGCACGTCATAGCGGGTATTGCGCGATTTCCAGGCAGATAGGGAACAGATTGCGCGACCAGGCCGTTAAACGTAATGCAATGCTTGCTTCGCGGGGGTAATGCGATCATCCTGAGGGAGGGATTACGATGAGCGCCATCCTCGCGAAAGACATCAAGAGGGCGAAGGCATTTCACAGCAACCCCCCCGGTTGGTCTGTTGAGCCATCAGGTGCTGAGGAGATCATGACTGCACGATTTCTGTTTGCCGACCCTTCGTTTCTTACGGGCATGGCTCGTGTGCTTGACTTGACGGGCCAGTTCGACGAGTACAACACGAGCATCACACCCGAGGAAGCCGACGCAAGAGCATTCTGGAGTGACTGGATTGTGGTCGGTCATGACTTGAGGGATGCGTTCGAGCGATTCTCCGCACAATCTTCTGGGCCTGCGGAAGTCAACACGCATCGCGCTGGCTCTCGACACGAGCAAACACTTCTGCCGCTGCGGCGGTGAGTGCATTAGAACTGCGGCGTCATACCGGGTTCACCGTGGGCGACGAAGATACGCGTAGGGACGAGGCTGCAGAGAGGGCTGGTACCGGCCCGGCGGAGGTTCAGCGAGCACCCGCCGCCGGCACTGCGCAACAGCCTGTATCAGCGCACAAAGGACAAGTAGTGAGGCTGATGGAGGCAACTTACGCCGGGCCTCTTCCGCCTCCTGATATGTTGGAGCAGTATAATCGTGCCTTTCCTGGCTGTGCCGAGCGCATTGTCAAGATGGCCGAAGAGCAAGGGCATCATCGTCAGGCGCTTGAGAGGGTTGTCATCGAATCGAAGATTCAGAACGAGAGGCGAGGCCAGTGGTTCGCGTTCATCCTCGGTATGGCCGGCATTGCTGGAGCGGTTTACCTCGTCACCATCGGGAAATCTCTCGAAGGCTTCGGTGTCTTTCTGCTTAGCCTCGGCAGTCTTGTCGGCGCATTCCTTGTCGCACAGCGCCGGCAGGCGAGGGAGTTAGAAGACAAGCGCAGAGACATCGAGGCCGCCCGCGCGCGCGGTGGATGACCTCCCGCAGCATCAGTCTGTCAGACTTCTCTCCATCGCCGAAGCTGCGCTGATGTAGTCGCCTTCCTGTTCGCTTCCACGCCCAGGCGCCCCAGCTCTGAGCGACCTGGACCGATGGCGGGCAGGAGACCGCCGGCAATCACCGGGACACCGGAGCCTGTGGGTGCTTGGCCAAAGAGACCCAGTTTACGTTCCGTCTCCAAACAGGGCATGATATACCCACTGTGGTGACGAATCGTCAAGTCCAGGCGCTCACAACCGAGGATTTCCTCGCGCAACACCCGGTATTCACGCTGGAGCAACTGGCTGGCGCCATGGGCCGGGGGAAGGACACCGCAGCGGCCCTGGAACGGGTCAAGCACCATCTGCGCCAGGGGCGCCTGAAGCGGGTGGCCAAGGAGCTCTACGCGGCGGTGCCTCGCGGGATGTCTTCCGATGATTTCGTCCCGGATCGCTACCTCGTCGCCGCCGCCGCCCGAGCGGACGGGATCCTGTCCCACCATGCCGCGCTCGAACTTCTCGGCGTGGCGCACAGCGAGGCGAACGTGTGCACGGCGCTCTGCTCCGCCAGACGGTTCCAATCCGGGTTGGAAGCGGGGGGATCCGGTTCCTTCCCCATCCCACGGCTCTTCGTCGAGCGCGGGCCGAGCGTCTCGGTGTGCGGCGCCAGGAGCGAATGGGGAGACCCCTCCACGTCACGGGGCCAGAGCGCACACTCGTCGATGGCTTCCGCCAGCCTCGCCTCGTAGGGGGAGTGGAGGAACTCGTCGAATCCGCCGCGGGCTTCGGGGTGCTCGACCTGGATCTCCTGGAGGAAGTCCTGGCGGTCTGCCGGCAGAAGGCCCTGTGGGCGTGCGTGGGCTGGTTCCTCGAGCGGCACCGAGAGCGGTTCTTCGTGCCCGAGGGGGTTCTGGCCCGCCTCGAAGGGAAGCGGCCGCGTTCCCCGCACTACGTGCCGCGGGGACGGCGCGGCGGCGTGCTGTCCCGGCGGTGGAACCTGGTCCTGCCTGAGGGTCTGTCCCGGGGCTGGGAAGGCGCATGAACGTCGAGCGAGCAACGCTGGGCCGGCTGGTGGCCGAGACCGAGTTCGCCATGCAGCGGCCCACGCTCGAAGGCGGAGCCGGGCACGGAGGAGGCTGGATGCCGGTGGGAGCACCCGATGAATGAAGGAGCGGGGGCGGCGTCTAACTATCGCTTACGGCGAGCCGGGGCTCGCGCTGCTTGCTTGTCCCTCGGCGTCTCCCCGCAAGTTAGGCGTCTCCATCCGGGTCGCGAAACGATGCAGGGATCTCGATGACCACGGAGTCCAGAGGCCGCGACCTCTTCATCGTGGACAACAGCGTCTCTGGCCGGACGGGGCTTCGCTACCTCGAGGAATGGTCCGGCATCGGCAAGGCGCTCGACATCGCCACGGGATGCGCCGAGATTGGTGCCCTGCTCGCCCTTGACGGAAAGCGGCAGCCTCTGGACAAGATCCGGGTCCTGATGGGCGCAGAGACGACACACCGTACCCGCAAGGCCTTCCTTGAAGCCGTGCGCTCGCGTCCCAGCGATTCTCGAGGCGCTCCGGTCGCGCCAGATCGAATACCAATCTCGTCGCCGGCTCCAGGGAGTGCGGGATAGATCCCAGCCCCTTCACCCCCGCTGGCTGTCGAGCACGCGTGACCTGCTTCACGCATTCCACCGGCCGACGGCGAACCTAAACCGTCCGGTTTCATTCCTTGTCGAACTTATGACCGTTGCCCTTGTGGGCGTTGCCAAGGTTGAGACCACAGAAGATGAACGCGAAGACGGCATTGCTGCTAACCCGGAGGGCGTTCGTCAGGCCGCTGGGGCTGGCGCTGGGGGGCCTGGGGCTGGGGAGTGTGTGGCTTTGGGACTCCGGATCGCACCGGCAACTGTGGCCGGGCGTACAGCAGGCCGGGGCCACCCAACCCGAGGCCATGCGGGCAGGAGATTGGGACGCACGAACCTCATGGTCTCGGTGGTCGGGTTCGGGGGAGGGGTCATCGGTTTCCCGTAGCAGATACCCGTACTGCAAGAAGCGATCAAAGGTGCGCGGGAAAGGGTCTACATTGCCACCAAGACCCAACAGCGTCTGGCCGAAGGCGCGGCACGCGAAATAGAGGAGAGCCTCAGACGGCTTCAGGTCCAGAAGATAGACTTGCTTCAGATGCACGCTGTAGGGTCCTTTGTGGGGCTGGAGGCCATTCTTCATCCAGGCCGCGGCACCTTGCTCGCCGCGCGCGAGTTCCAGAGGCAGGGCAAGATCGGGTTCGTCAGGATCACGGCAGCCCACAGCCCCATTGACAGCAGAGAGCCGCGCCCCCCGGAGGTCATCCAGCAAGAGCTCGCGGTAATGGCCGAGGCGGTCCGGACCGATCAGCTCGATACCATGATGCTGAGCTACCACATCGAGTGGCAGGGGGAGCCGGTTCGGCGGCTCATCGAGCTAGCCAGGGAGCGTGACGTCGGCGTAATCGTCAAGAGACCCCTGAGTGTAGGCAGGTTGATGGCGCAATACGGCGCCAGTCGCCTGATACGTTTCGTCCTTGAGAACCCGGATGTTCACACGGCGATCCCCGGCATGGCCAGGATCGAGCACGTCTACGAGGATGTGCCTCGGGGCTATGAGGCCTGAGGTGAGGGGACAGCCACCAAAACTGGCAGCAGCGGGCGTCTCCTTCCTCCCGCCCTAAGCCCCATCAGCCCTCCAACCTCTTCGTGAACGTCACCCACGCCGGCATGCGCACGAACCCAAACTTGGCGTTGATTGCCAGCATGGCCTCGTTGTGGCTGCTGTTGAACGTGCGGATCACCCGGTAGCCCCGCTCCTGAGCGTATGCGATCGTCGCCGCCTTCAACGCCACCGCGATTCCCTGCCCGCGGTAGGCCGGGAGCACCGCGGTGAGTTGCTGGTGGAGCAGGCCCGGATCGCCATCGCTGCGCTTGAGCGCGCTTTCGCCGACGTAGAGGTCTCCCATCTTGGCAAGGAAGAAGGCGTCGGGCAGCACCCGTGGATGGCGGACCTCCTGGGCCAGGAACTCCTCTTGCGTGGGCGGCGTGGGCGGTTCGGGGTCGTCGCCGGGCACTCCCATGTCCAGGACGCAGTGCGCCTGGTAGACGGCTTCCAGGCAGTTCGTGTCGCGGCGGAGTTCCTCTTGCAGCGTCGTGATTGTAACTCCAAGCCGGGCCGCGCGCTCCTGGTAGTCGCGGAACCGGTCCAGGTTGACGCCGGCGACATCCAGCCGTGACTCGAACTCGCGCGCCTGCTCGACGAACTCGTAGCGCTGCAGGAATGCGACGGCGCGGCTCCGATCTTCGCGCGTCCAGGCCTTGAGCCGGCGCCCGCCATGGGCCATGACCGCGGACAGGATCTCATCCATGAGCCGGCTGCCGATGCCCCGGCCCTGATGATCGGGATGGACGTTCACGAAGGAGAAGAACTTCTCCGGGTGATGCGCCCAGGGGACGTGGCGGTAGCCGCCGTAGGCGACCACCTCATCCCCACCGGTGGTGGTCGCCACCATCCACTCTGAGATGTAGCGCCTCCGGTCGATCCTGGAGATCTCGTGCCGGACCTCGTCCACGGTGGTGGGCACGTCCGGGTTGATCGCGTTGTGGATCCGAACCAGCGCCGGAAGGTCGGCCTCGCTCAGTTCCCGAACGATTGTCTCTGCGACCATTGCGCAGACATTCTATCAGGATCTACCGAGGAGGACACCGTGAACCACGCATCAATGAACGCCGCCGCCGCCCGACTTGCAGCGGCCACGTCCCATCGTGCCGAGGACGCGCTTCGTCTGCTCGAGACCCTGGTCAACATGGACACGGGCTCCCGCTCCCTGGAGGGTCTGTCCACGGCGGGAACCTGGATCCAGGAGCAACTTGAGGGCCTGGGCCTATTGGTAGAGCGGCACGAGCACGCCGATGCCGGACCCACGCTGGTAGGCCGCAGGTCTGGGTCCGGGCGCCTCCGGTTGCTCTTCCTGGCGCATTACGATACCGTCTTTGACTCGGGCGAGCCCAGACACCGGCCGTTCCGCGTCGAGGCCGGGCGCGCCTTCGGGCCTGGAGTGGCGGACATGAAGGGCGGCATCGTCACGCTGTGGGAGGCGCTGCGGGCCCTGAACATGGAGGGCTGGGACGACTTCGCGACGCTGACTGTAATCCACAACGCCGATGAGGAGGTTGGCTCACGGGCCTCTCGGGAGATCATCGAGCGCGAGGGCCGGAACTGCGACATCTGCCTGGTGCACGAGCCGGGCCGGCTCGACGGGTCGGTGGTCACGGCGCGCAAAGGCGTTGGCAGGTACGTGTTGACGGTGCACGGGAGGGCGGCCCACGCGGGTGTCAACCCGCAGGACGGCGCGAGCGCTGTCGTTGCCCTGGCGCGCAAGATCCTGGAGATCCACGCGCTCAACGATCCTGCCAGGGGTATCTCCGCCAACGCGATCGTGACCTCCGGCGGCACCCGCTCAAACGTGGTGCCCGACCTGGCCGCGGCCGAGATTGACCTGCGGCTGCCCACCGCCGCGCTCGGGGCGGAGGCAATCGCGCGGCTGGAGGAGATCGCGCAGGTCCAGCACCTGCCCGGCACGCACGCAACGCTCTCCGGCGGGGTCAACAGGCCGCCGTTTGAGGCCGGGCCGGGCGGGCTCGCGCTGTTCGGCCTGGCGCACGAGGCCGCCGGTATCCTGGGGTTCCCGCTGACCGCGGCGACGACAGGCGGCGGTTCCGACGGTAACTTCATCGCACCCCTTGGGGTGCCTGTGCTCGACGGCATGGGCGCGGTGGGTGGTGGATACCACGGCCCAGATGAGTACCTGGAACTCGCCACGCTGCCGCAGCGCACGGCGCTGACGGCGCTGCTCGTGTGGGAGGTCTGCCGCAGGAGGGCCTAGCCGGAAACCTCGCCCAGCATCCGCCGCAGCATCATGTTCAGTATGCCGCCGTGTCGGTAGTACTCGATCTCCACCGGCGCTTCTATTCGCACGATTGCCTCGAACACGATCTCGGCGCCGTCGGGTCGCCGTGCGGCTACGCGTACGCGCTGCCGCGGCCGGAGGCCCGCCGCGATCCCCTCGATTGTGTAGACCTCGGAGCCGTCCAGTCCGAGCGTTGCGCGGCCAGTGCCGTCCGCGAACTGGAGGGGCAGGACTCCCATCCCCACAAGGTTGCTGCGGTGTATGCGCTCATAGCTCTCGGCGATCACCGCGCGCACACCGAGCAGGGCCGGGCCCTTCGCCGCCCAGTCGCGCGAGCTGCCACCGCCGTACTCCTTCCCTGCGACGACGACGAGCGGGACGCCTTCCTGCCGGTAGCGCATGGCCGCGTCGTAGATGAACATGACGTCACCGCTGGGATGGTGGACGGTCTTCGGGCCTTCGGTCCCAGGCAGCATCTGGTTCTTTATCCGGATGTTGCCGAAGGTGCCCCGCATCATCACCTCGTGGTTGCCGCGCCGAGCCCCGTAGGTGTTGAACTCGGCCTGGGGCACGCCCCGCTCAATAAGGTACTTCCCGGTCGGGCTATCGGCCGCGATCGAGCCGGCCGGCGAGATGTGGTCGGTCGTGATGGAATCGCCCAGCACGGCCAGGGCGCGGGCGTCGGTGATGTCGCGCAGCGGCGCCGGCTCGGTCGGCAGGCCGGCGAAGAACGGCGGCTCCTGTATGTAGGTGGACGCCGGATCCCATTCGTAGATCTCGCCTTCTGGGATCGGGAGGTCCTTCCATGTGGCGCCGCCTTCAAAGACGCTCGCGTATTGCTCCTGGAACTGCTCCTTTCTCAGCGCGGCCCGCAGCACGGCGCGGATCTCGTCCTGCGTGGGCCAGAGGTCGCGCAGGAAGACCGGAGCGCCGTCCCGATCATGTCCCAGCGGGTCGCTGGTGAGATCTATGTCCACGCGGCCGGCTAGGGCGTACGCCACGACCAGAGGAGGAGAGGCCAGGTAGTTGGCCCGCACCAAAGGGTGGATGCGGCCTTCGAAGTTGCGGTTGCCGCTCAGCACTGCGGCTGCTACCAGGTCGCCCTCGCGCACCGCCGCTGCCACCGGATCCGGCAGCGGGCCGCTGTTGCCGATGCAGGTCGTGCAGCCGTAGCCGACTACATGGAAGCCGAGCTGCTCTAGCGGGCCCAGCAGCCCGGCGTCGCGCAGGTACTCGGTGACAACCCGGGATCCGGGTGCGAGACTGGTCTTGACGTGGCCGGGAACCCCTAGCCCGCGCTCAACTGCCTTCCTGGCCAGCAGTCCTGCGCCAATCATGACCGACGGGTTGGAGGTATTCGTGCACGATGTGATCGCGGCGATGACCACCGCCCCGTGGCCGATCTCGCCGCCAGGACCATCAGGCCGGTCCGGGGCCGTCCTGACCGGCACCGTCCGCCCCGCCTGCTCGCCGGTCAGGCCGAAGCCGCGCTCGGACACCGGGGCGGTCAGGGCTGCCCGAAACGCGCGGCCGGCCGCTCCCAGCGCCACCCGATCCTGCGGCCGCTTGGGACCGGACACGCTGGGTTCAACCGCCCCGAGATCAAGCGCCAGGACCTCGCTGAACTCGGGTTCCGGCGTAGCAGCGGTTCGGAACAGTCCCTGCTCCTTGCAGTAGGCCTCGACCAGCGCCACCTGCGACTCGGCCCGCCCGGTGACGCGGAGGTACTCCAGGGTCTCCTCGTCCACAGGGAAGAACCCGATAGTGGCACCGTACTCTGGCGCCATGTTGCCGATCGTCGCGCGGTCGGGCAGCGTCAGCGCCGCGATCCCATCGCCAAAGAACTCAACGAACTTGCCCACCACTCCCCGCTTCCGGAGCAACTCGGTTACGGTCAGCACCAGATCGGTGGCGGTCACGCCTTCGCGCAGGGCTCCTGTCAGCCTGAACCCCACGACCTCGGGGAGGAGCATGTAGAACGGCTGGCCGAGCATGTTTGCCTCGGCCTCGATGCCGCCCACGCCCCAGCCCAGGACGCCCAGGCCATTTATCATTGTCGTGTGCGAGTCCAGCCCTACGAGCGAGTCGGGAAACGCGGTCGTAACGCCGCCCTCCGCGCGTGTGGCAACGACTGTGGCCAGGTACTCCAGGTTGACCTGGTGGACTATGCCGGTATTGGGCGGCACGAGCTGGAAGTTGCGGAAGGATTTCTGCGCCCAGCGGAGGAACGCGTACCGCTCGCGGTTGCGCTCGAACTCCCGCTCCGCGTTGACGGCCAGTGCCGCGTCAGAGCCGAACGCGTCCACCTGGACCGAGTGATCGATCACCAGGTCCACTGCGTTGATGGGGTTTATCCGGGCAGGATCCATGCCGCGGCGGTGCAGCTCGGCGCGCATCGCCGCCAGGTCGGCCACCGCGGGAACCCCCGTTAGATCCTGCAGCAGCACCCGCGCCGGCAGGAACGGGACGTCGCGCTCCGCTGGCCTCGGGGTCCAACCCGCGATTGCCCGGACATCGTCCCCGGTTATCAGCACGCCGTCACACTGGCGCAGAGCGGCCTCCAGGAGCACCCGGATCGAGAACGGCAGGCGATCGGGCCGTCCGAGCCCGGCACGCTCCAGGCGGTCCAGCCGGTAGATCTCCACCGGCCCGGCTGGGGTCGGCAGGGTGTCGCGGACGCCAAATACATCAATCTTCTTAGACGGCATGCGTCACCTCAGCGGATGCTTCTCGAAGAACCGCCAGACTACATCGTTCGCGTGGAGCTTGCCAGGACACCACCTCGGAGCCCTGCCGGCACGGCGAGTAGGCAATACCCCGCACGCCGTCCGCGTCGTGGATTACAACGGGCTCTGGGGGGGCATCCATTCCACTTCGACCACCGCAGCACCGAGTCCCTCAGCGGAGGCCTGTGCTCGAACCCACCGCCGGGTACCCGGATCTCTCCCCCGTCCGGTGGGTTGAGCGGATCCGCCAGGCCGGCGATGGAGATGAGCGGGACCGGCCGGAGGAACTGAGGATCCTTGAGCCAGAGGTGTCCCGAGATTGGTGCGACCGCGGCGATGCGTCCCGAGAGCTCCGCGCCCACCCGGTAGGCCATCGAGGCGCCATTTGAGAACCCGGTCACGAAGATGCGTCGGACGTCAACCACGAATCGTGAGGCCAGATCATCAAGCAGGGCGCTGACGAAGCCCACATCGTCAACATTCGTGCTACCTGAATGGAAGCGGCCGGATCCGTCGTTCCACGTCTGCGGGTTGTCCGCAAAACTGCCAGGAGCCCTAGGATCAGGGCCCGTCGCCTCAGGGAACACCGCGAGGAACGCGGCTTCATCGGCCTTGGCGGTCCACCCGGTTTCCCTCATGGCCGCCCGCGCGGCGCGTGCGCAATGTAGCGGCGTTCCAGTCGCCCCACCCGCAGGACCCCGGCGTGCTCGCCCGGAATGCCCCCGGGCAGGAGATGAATCCCGGCAAGGCCAAGAACAAGAACGAGATGAAAATGACTCCTTGTGCGCGGAGCCGTCACAGACACCCCCCGGCACCCCCGGGCATTCCCCTGATCGCCTGGGTCATCACCACCTGGGTTGTCATTGCCTGGATCATCACCGCCTCGGCCATCATCGCCGTGCCCGGCCTGGCCCAGGCCTTATCGGTGGATGTGCACGCCCATCGCGGCGGCGCCGCGATGGCGCCGGAGAACACGCTGGCCGCGGTGCGCAATGCGCTGGCGCTGGGCGTGGACGTCATAGAGCTCGACCTGCACGTATCGCGGGACGGCGCGGTCGTGGTCATTCACGACGCCACGCTGGAGCGCACGACCACCGGCCGTGGGTTCGTTCGCGAGACGGCGCTGGCCGACCTCCGGCGCCTCGATGCCGGAACCTGGTTCCACGCGCGCTTTGCCGGCGAGCGGGTCCCGACGCTGCGCGAAGTGCTGGAAGTGGTCAAGGGGCACGGCAACGATCGGGTACGCCTGAACCTCGAGACCAAGTACGATGCACGAGGGCCGGGCCCGCCCTCGAACTTCGAGGAGCTGGTGCTGGAGCAATTGCGCGCGGCAGGGATGTTGGGCCGCACGATCATCCAGTCGTTCCACTACCCCTCAATCGTCAGGGTGAAGGCCCTCGACTCCTCGCTGACGACCGCGGCGCTTCGATCGCCCCTGAACCCCCCGCTCGATCCGGTCGCGGACGTCCGTGCGGCGCACGCGGACGTCTACTCGCCCGGCTTCCGCCTGGTTACCCGAGAAGCGCTCGAAGCCCTGCACCGCGCCGGTGTCCCGGTCGTGCCGTGGACCGTGAACGAGCCGGCGGACATGGAGCGCCTCCTGGCGTTAGGGATCGGTGCGCTGCGCGGCGACGGCATCATCACCGACCATCCCGACCGGCTCATCCAGGTGCTGCGGGCGCGAGGCCTCCGGCGCTGACCTAGCGAACGCGGTCGCGCGCGGCCTGCGTGCTGGATTAGCGGACTCGGTCGCGACGGGCCCGCATCCTCTGCGCGTTCATCTCACGCCACCGGCTCCACTGCTCCGGGGTCAGGATGGCTCGCAGTTCGAACCCGACCTCCAGGCGCGCGCGCACCATCTGGCCGTACAGATCGCCGATGCGGCGCGATACCGCCTCGATCTTCGCCCGGTCGGGCTTGGTTTCCAGCGACAACTCACGGGCATCGAGCCGGGCCCGCCCCAGTGCGATCCGCAGACGCGCCGTCCGCTCCCGGTGCGCGGCCAGGGCCTGTTCGACACGTTGGGCCTGCGCTTCGGTCAGCCCGAGCCGCTGGCGTAGCCCCACTCCTCCCGGCCCTGGAGCCCCCGGCCCTGGCGCCCCAGGCGCCTGCGCGATCAGATCGTCGAGCCCGGGGACATCCGCCCAGGGTGGCGTAGACTCGTCGTCGGTCTGCGCGCGTGTGACGCCGGTCCAGGCCGAGGTCACCAGCGCCACGGCGATGACACAGATGAGGAAGTACCGCATGGTCATACCTCCCTTGATGTGGGATCTCAATGTGTTGGACGCCGGGAGACCATGGGCGGGTTGAGCGGCTAGGAAGCACCGCGTTTGGGCATATCTAAATGGATGAGCCCGGCCAAGCCGAAACCCACGACGAAGCATAGAGACGACCACTCCCCCGCTCGCCGCGCCGAGGACAAGTTCCGGGCGCTCTCACGCCTCGTTTCAGACTACGCGTACTCCTTCCATGTCATGCCCGATGAGTCCCTGCGCGGCGAATGGGTGTCCGAGTCGTTCGCGCGGGTCTTCGAGTACACCCTTGACGAGATATGGGCCCAGGGCGGGTGGCAGACCCTCGTGCACCCGGAGGACCTCCCGGCGGCGATCGAGCACGCACGCCGGGTTGCGTCCGGCAAGCCGGACACCCTGGAGTTCCGGTTCCTGACACGGCGCGGCGAGACGCGCTGGCTGCTCGATCAGGCGATCCCAGTCTGGGATCCTGCGCAGGTGCGGGTGGTACGCATCCTCGGCGCTGCGCGCGATATCACCGAGCACAAACGGTTGCTGCAGTCGCTTCGGGAGAGCGAGGCGCGGTACCGACACTTCTTCGAGCACGACCTGAGGCCGACTATCTCTCGACGGTGGACGGCCAGATCCTGGAGTGCAATCAGGCGTTTGCCCGGTTGTTTGGCTTCCAGTCGGTGGAAGACGCGATGTCGGCAAATGCAGTCTCGCTGTACGACTCACCGCAGGGTCGGGAGGCGTTTCTACAGAGGGTGCGAACCGAGCGGCAGCTTGCCGGCCTCGTGACCGAGATGGTGCGGGTTGACGGCGCCAAGATCGTCGTGGTGGAGAACGTCCTTGGGATCTTCGACGATCGCGGCGATCTGGTGCAGATCCAAGGCTACATGTTCGATATTACCGACCACGTCCGGGCCGAGGAATCACTGAGGCGTCGGCTCGAGCTGGAGGGCATCGTCGCCACGATCTCCAGGGTTTTCGCAACCACGGCAGCCGCCGGGTTCGATGCGGCGGTCAACGAGGCGCTGCGCCGGATCGGCGAGTACGGACAGGTGGACCGGAGCTACCTCTTCCTGATCTCGGAGGACGGCTCCACCATGAACGATACGCACGAGTGGACCGCCGAGGGCATCAGTCCCGAGATCGAACGGCTCCAGGGCCTCCCGACGGCGGTCTTCCCTTGGTGGATGGAGTGGCTGCGCCGTGGCGAGGTCATCCACGTCACGCGCGTCGCCGACCTTCCCGCGGAGGCGCGCGCCGAGCGCGAGATCCTGGAAGCGCAGGGGATCCAATCGGTGCTCGTTGTACCCCTGATGACCGGAGGAGACTTGGCCGGGTTTCTGGGGTTCGATGCGGTGCGGACCGAAAAGGCGTGGGCCGACGAGGATATCAGGTTGCTGGGCGGCGCAGGAGAGATCATCGCCGCCCGTCTGGAGCGAATGCGCGCCGACGAGGCCCAGCGCCGCCATCTCGGGGAGGCGTTGCTCCTCAACCAGGTGATCGCCGCCGCGTCCGCGGCGCAGGACCCCGGTGAGCTGCTACGCGCGGTGTGCCGCGAACTCGCCCAGACCTTTGATGTGCCGGCTGCGGCAGCCGCGTTGCTGTCCGATGATCGCACGCGGCTCGACGTGATCGCCGAGGAAACGACCGACCCCCGGATCTCTGTCTGCGGGCTGAGCGTGCCGCTGAGCGCGGGAGAGGTCGAGCGGCTGTTTGGATCGGGCCCCGCGCGGCCAGCGGTCATCCACGACGTGATGGGCAACCCAAGCGTGGCCCCGGTCGCCGAGGCACTCCAGGACCGCCCGATCTCCACGCTCGTCGTCGTGCCCCTGGTGATCCACGAGCAGCAGGTCGGGGTTGTCGCGTTGATAACCAGCCAGCCGCGCAAGTTCTCGGAGTATGAGCTGTCGCTGGCCCTCAGCGCCACCGCCGCGGCCAGCCAGGCCCTTGCCAACGCGCGGTTGCACGACCAGACGCGCCGGCGCGCCGAAGAGCTGAGCACGCTGGCCGCGGTCTCCGCCGTTCTGCGCGCCGCGCCCGGCCGCGTAGAGATAATCCGTGCCGTGGAGGAGAGGGTGCAGTACCTGCTGCGCGCCGAAGGGGTCTCGCTGGTGCTTGTGGATCCGCCCACCGGCGATGCGGTGCACGAACTGGGCATGGGGGCCTGGGCCGCGTGGACCGGGGACCGCCTGCCTCGAGGTGCCGGGATCAGCGGGCACGTCATCGCCACCGGAGAACCCTACGTGAGCGCGGACGTGCGCACCGATCCGCATCTTGTGAACCTTGCCCCTTTCGCAGGTGTCCACTCGGTGGCCTGCGTCCCGCTGATAGCGGGCACGCAGACCATCGGCGCCTTGTGGGCCGGCCGGCACACCCCTCTCTTGGCCGACGAGGTTCGATTGCTGGGGGCCATCGGCAACATGGCGGCCACGGCCATCCACCGGACGACACTGCATGAGCAGACCGAACGACAGGTGCACCGCCTGACAACGGCGCGGACCATTGACAGGGCCATCACCTCCAATCTCGACCTCCGCATGATCTTAAAGCTGCTCGCCGAAGAGGCAGCCACGGTAATGGAGGTGGATGGCGCGGCAGTGCTCCTCCTCCGGCCGGACCTGATGGCGCTGGAGCCCGCGGCCAACAGCGGGGTTCCATTTCTGGCGAACCCGGCCCTTTGCATCCCTCTGGTGGCCACGCCGGCGGGACAGGCGGTGCTCCAGCGGCGGGCGGTCGCCATCAGCGATCTCAGTCAGGCACCGGCCGGGCTGGCCCGCGCCATGGAGCAAGCCGGATTCGTCGCCTACCTGGCGGTGCCGCTGATAGCCAAGGGACAGGTCAAGGGGGTGCTGGAGCTCTTCGGCCGCACCCCGCTGTCAACGGAGCCGGACTGGCGCGAGTTCCTGGACGGCCTGGCCGCCCAGGCGGCCATAGCCATTGACAACGCTGAGATGTTCGAGACGCTGCAACGGTCCCATCTCGAGCTGGCCTTTGCGTATGATGCTACCCTGGAGGGATGGGGGCGGGCACTGGACCTGCGGGATCGGGAGACGGAAGGGCACACCCGGCGCGTGACGGAACTGACGCTGCGCCTGGCACGTGACCTGCGAATCCCGGAGCCCGAGATAGTGCATGTCCGCCGGGGAGCCCTCCTGCACGACATCGGCAAGATGGGCGTGCCCGACGCTATTTTGTTGAAGCCCGGCCCGCTGAACGACGACGAATGGGAGACGATGCGCCGCCATCCCGCGCTGGCCCGCGATATGCTCGCGCCCATCCCGTTCCTGAGGCCGGCGCTGGACATCCCCTACTGCCACCACGAGCGGTGGGACGGCAGCGGGTATCCTCAAGGATTGGCAGGAGAGCACATTCCGCCTTCGGCTCGGATCTTCGCGGTGGTAGATGTCTGGGACGCGCTGCGTTCGGACCGGCCGTATCGCCGGGCCTGGTCCGAGGAGAAGGCGCTGGCGTACATACGCGAGCAGGCAGGGAAGCACTTCGACCCCGAGGTGACCCGCCGGTTTCTAGACCTGCCGGCGGAGATCCGTCGAGGTTAGGCGGAGTGCCGGAGCAGGAGCACGTCCTCGGGTGAGAACCGGACCGCGATCGGCCCTCCCTCTGCGAAGCGCAACTGGGTGCGGGGGTTGGCGGCCTGAGCGCGGATCAGCGCACCGCCCCGGAGTTCGATCTCGCAGGTCATGATCCAGCCCAGGTAGTTCCGCAGACGCAGCGTGCCGCGGAGGACATTGCCGGCGCCGGCCGCGTGATCGGCGGCCTCTTCCGGGGATACGATCTCCAGCACCTCGGGTCGCAGGCACACCGTGGCGCGCTCACCGGCCGCAAACCCCGCGTTGCGGGACGCCGAGGCGTGGAGTGCCTCCCCGCTTTCCAGCGCGACGGCGATCCCTTCGCTGGAGACGGCGCGGACCGCGCCGGGCAGGAAGTTGGCTCCGCCCAGGAAGTCCGCAACAAACGGGTCGGCCGGCCGCTCGTAGACGTCCTGTGGCGAACCGATCTGCATCAGGTACCCGAGGTGCATCACCGCGACGCGAGTGGAAAGCATCAACGCCTCTTCCTGGTCGTGGGTTACGTAGATCGTTGTGATGCCCAACTGCCGCTGAAGCTTGACCAGCTCGTTGCGCATCTGCACCCGCAGCTTGGCATCCAGGTTGGAGAGGGGCTCATCCAGCAGCAGCAGGGCCGGCTCCACAACCACGGCGCGCGCCAGTGCTACCCGCTGCTGTTGCCCTCCGGAGAGCTGCGACGGCAGGCGATTGCCCAGCCCTTCCAGGCCAACCAGGCGCAGCGCCTCCTCCACCCGTCCGCCGATCTCACGGCGCGGAGTCCGGCGCTCCACCAGGCCGAAGGCCACGTTCTCGAACACCGTCATATGCGGCCACAGGGCGTAGTTCTGGAAGACCATGCCGATGTTGCGGTGCCAGGGCGGGACGCGCGTCATGTCCCGCCCGTCGAAGCGAATCTCCCCGGCGTCCGGCTCGAGCAGTCCGGCGATCATTCGCAGCGTGGTCGTCTTGCCGCAGCCGCTCGGGCCGAGGAAGGTGAAGAACTCGCCGCGCTGGATCAACAGCGAGAGATCGTGCACCGCCACCATGTCACGGAAGCGCCGGTGCAATCCGCGGACCTCGACGTCAACAGGCCTGAGGCGCAAGCACGGTCCCTCCAACTCGTGTTCGATTACAGAGTGAACGCCATCCGTCCCCGGCCGCTCAACCGGTTCGCAAGGTACGTTCCAAGCGCCACGATCACGATCGCCACGACCCCAAGCGCCGCGGCGGAGCCCCGGCCGAGCGCGCTCTGGGAGTAGATGTAGATCCCGTAGGCCAGCGGGCTCTGTTCGATACGGCTGACCAGGATGATCGTGGCGCTGAACTCGACCGCCGCGGTCACGAACACCAGCACGCCCCCGGCAATCACACCGCCCAGGATGAGCGGCAGCACAACCCGGCGGAACGCCCGCAGTCGAGGCGCGCCGGCAATCCCGGCGGCGTCTTCGAGCGACGGGTGTACCTGATGCAGCGCCGCATGGCTGGCGCGCAGCGCGTATGGAAGCCGCCGCACCATGTAGGCCAGCACGAAGATCACCCAGGTGGCCGCCAGGGGCTGGTCTATCCAGGGGAGCGTGATTCCGTAGAACACGCGCAGGAAGCCCACGCCCACCACTACCCCGGGCAGGGCGATCGGCATCATGGCGATCCAGTCGAGCAGTCCCTTGCCGGGAACCCTGCCGCGCTGGAGCAGGTAGGCGATCGCCGCTGCCAGCACCACGCCCAGCAGCGCCGCCCCTACGCTGTAGACAAGGGTGTTGACCACGAAGCGCGGGGCGCGCAGGAAGATCTCGGCGTAGTTGGCCAGCGTGTAGGCGCTGGGCAGGTAGCTGAGACTCCACACCTTGCTGAACGACAGCATTACCACGCCCAGGTGCGGGATCAGCCCGGCGCCGATGATCGCGGCGCAAAGACCCAGCACCCCGGCCAGCCGCCACCCGGTCAGCGTCCGGCCGCCCTCGGGCGAGCGCGCCCCGGTCTGGAGCGTGGCATATTCGCGTCGCGAGACGATCCAGTTCGAGGCCAGCACGCAGACGATCGAGATGACGACCATGACGACGCAGATTACGTACCCGTCCACGTCGTCACGTCCCACCGTCGTGATGCGCAGGTAGGCCTGCGGCCCGAGCATGTTCTTGAAGTTCAGGATGAACGGCGTGCCGATGTCGTCCACGGCCTTCACGAACGTGAGCAGCGCGCCGGCCGCGTACGAAGGCAGCACCAACGGGAACACCACCCGGCGCTGCAACCGCCAGCCGCGCGCCCCCATCATCTGTCCCATCTCTTCCAGTGACCTGTCCACGTTCAGCAGCGCGGTGGTCACGGTCAGGAAGATGAACGGGAAGAAGTGCAGCGCCTGCGCCAGTATGATCCCGCGCAGGCCCTCCATGATGTTCAGCCGCAGGCCGAACAGATCCTGGAACAGGAGCGTCACGGCCCCTGCGCGGCCGAAGATCTGCATCAGCGCGATCGCGCCCACGAACGGCGGTATGACCAGCGGGAGGGTGGCGAGCGTGACCACCAGCATCCGGCCGGGGAAGTCGTAGCGGGCCACGACGAACGCCAGGGGGAGGGCCAGCACCGTGCCGATGGCCACGGTCCACAGGCCTGCCACCAGGCTGTTGACCAGCGATTCCACGTAGAGCGGTGTATGGAAGAACCGCGCCAGGTGGGAGAGCGTCACCCCACCCTCGGTGCCGGTGAGCGCGACCTTCAGGACCACGCCGATCGGCAGGACGACGAACACACCCAGGATGGCCAGCAGGATCGCCATCAGGGCGGCGTGCCCGGGGTCCACGGTCACCCGCCACAGGTGCGGCAGCCGCGCCGCAACCGGCGCGGGCACCATCTGGGGCGCGGGGATGCTCATTGATCGGGTCCGGTCACGGGCCCTTCGGTACCGTTAGCGCCTCCGCGCCAGATCCTCGGCCTGGTTCGCGAGCGCCAGGGCTCGTGCATAGGAGGTCCGCGCCACCTCGCCCCACTCGCGCTCCTTGGCGCTTCGGTAGGCGGCGTCGCGGTCCATGCCGCCGCTGACCTCCGCCGCCATCTTCTCGCTCACGTGCACGTAGCGCGCCGATGCCCGGGCCTGGATCAGCAGCCGCTCGGCCTCCACCACGTCGCGGCCGGCCGACCTGGCGGCTTCCACCGCGCGCTCCGCGCGGTAGATCGCCTCCCAGGCCTTCCTTAGATCGGCGTGGCGGAACGTGATGACCTGGTCGTACATCCGGTTGGTGACGTTGTAGCGGCCCGCCGACAGGTCGGCATCGAACTGCACGCCGGCCTGCATCTTGAACGGGTTGGGAATCCCCTTGGGCGCCTCGGCGTAGAGCGTGGTCCGCACCGGCAGCCGCGCGATATCGGGCTTGAAGAGCAGGCGCTGGCCTTCGTCGCTCAGCAGGAAGTTTATGAACCGGCGGGCGCCCTCGGGGTTCGGCGCGCCCTTGATCATTGCGACGTTGGCCGGCACCACCGACGTCAGGGAGGGATAGACGAAGTCTATCGGCTGCCCTGATGCGATTGCCGAGAGCCCGAAGAAGTCAATAACGACGCCGATGCCGTAGTGCCCGGCGATCACGGCCTCGGGTACCCCAAAGGAGCGCTCGGTGATCGCGCCCATGCTGCCCCCCATCTGGATGAGCAGCTCCCAGCCCTTTTGCCAGCCGTACCCCTGCAGGATCGTCTCGACGGTCAGGTGGGTGGTGCCGCTGCGGCTGGGGGCGGTGATGACCAGGTGGCCGAAGTAGACGGGCTTGATGAGATCGTCCCATTCTTTGGGCGCGGGCAGGCGGTTGCGCGCCAGGTAGGTCTTGTTCCACATGATGCCGTAGCCGCTCACAGCGAACCCGTGGAAGAACCCGTCGGGATCGTTGATCGGGAACCCGGCCACCTTGTCGGGAACGCCGCGCCGGAACTCGGCCGGCGGCACGTACCGCTCGATGAGGTTGTTGGCCTTCAAGAAGAAGAACGCGTCCACGGCGCTGGCCCAGAAGACGTCCACGTCAGGCCGCGCCGCCCGCTCGCGCACATGCGTGATGGCCGCCGACGTGGGCTTGGGAACAACGGCCACGGTCCACCCGGGGTTGGCCTTCTCGAACGCGGCCTTGTAGGCGTCAAACAACTCCTTTGGGAACGAAGTGATTACCGCCACCTGCTGGGACTGGGCAAAGGTCCGTGCCGGGAGGAAAACGAGCCCGGCGGCGGACATGACGAGCACGGTGAGTAGCGCCACGCTGCGCATCGCGGTTCTCACAGTAGGTCACCTCGCAGGTCTGGGATCAATCAGCCGACGCCCGCAGTGGACGGCGGCCCGCAACCATTATACCTGCATGCCTGGTACCTACGCCGCTGATCGCGCAGGGTCCTTGTTGCTACCTGCCAAGCGCAGTTGCGCGTTGGGTTGCGCTGCGCACCGCCTTCCCTATGGCGGCCGCGAACCCGCCCTCCTCCAAGGCGGCCAATCCCGCCATGGTGGTGCCGTTCGGCGACGTCACGCGGCGCCGGAGATCGCCCGGGTCGCCGCCGGTCTCCCTCACGAGCTTGGCGGCGCCGTAGACGGTCTGTAGCGCCAGGTCCCTTGCCACCGTGGGCGACAGGCCGGCCTGGGCGCCTGCCTCAATCAACGCTTCCATGAACAGGTAGACATAGGCCGGGCCGCTGCCTGCGATCGCAGTGACCGCGTCGAGGGCCTCTTCGCGCACCTCGACGGTCTTGCCCAACCGGTTGAACAGGGACACCGCTGCCACCCGGTGCTCATCGGCCACCCCCTGGCCGTAGGCGAGCGCGGTCGCAGAGGCCATGACCGCCGCCGGCAGGTTGGGCATGGCGCGGATCACAGACGCCCCGCCCAGGTGATGCTCAACCGAGGAGCAGCGCACTCCAGCCAGCACAGAGATGACCAGGTGCTCCGGAACGAGGTGGGGCCGCAGCCCCTGCGCCGCCTGTGCCAGATCCCCGGGTTTGACGGCAAGGACCAGCACCCGCGCCGATCCGCAGACCTCTGCCTTATCGGGCGTGACCCGTATTCCCCAGGAGGCGCTCAGGTGGTCGAGGCGCTCCCGGCGGCTGCGGTTGGTCGCCAGGATCTGCGCGCCGTCCATCCCGGCGCTGCGCAGACCGCTGATCAGCGCCTCCGCCATATTGCCCGCGCCGATGAACCCGATCGCGGCGTCCATCCAACTCACCGCCCTTCCAGAATGACCCCACGAAAAGCAATCGCCCCTCCGCCCAAGGGCGGAAGGGGCTTCCGCGGTGCCACCTCAGTTCGCAGCCGCGCGCCGGACAATACGCCTCCGGAGGCGGCTGCGCTCTCAGCGTGCGATATCGGGCACACCCGGCGGCCTTGGGCACTCCGCAGGGCGGGGCTTGGACCGCGGCTCAGGAGGTGGGTTCGTCAGGGCTCCGGCGGCAGGGTTCACACCAGCTCAGATCAGTGAGCTCCCCGGCTCGCTTGCGCCTCGCCCGCGACTACTGGCCTCCGTCAAAGCATGGGCGACAGGTGATTGGGTCGGATGTTACCATGGGCCCTCCGGCCGGTCAACCGCTACTCCTCGGTGCCGGCGTTGACCCGACGGAAGCGTTCGATCTGCTCGAGCAGCCCAACCACCGTTACCTGGTCGCCCGGCAGCAGGACGGCTTCCGGCGGCGGGTTCCAATGGGGCTCTTCTCCGGGCCTCTCGATGCCGACCACCGTCACGCCGGTGCGTTCCCTGATTCGTATGCGCCGCAGCGACTGGTGCGCGAGGGGTCCCTCGACGACCCGCACCGTTGCCGCCTGGAGCAGGGCAACCCCGGACACGCCTTCTAGCGCCCGCGCGCCCGGCCTCTCCAGCTCGCGCAGCCGCCGGAGGTAGGTGCGCACCTCCTGCGAGGGCACTGCCAGGCGGTGCAGGGCATGGTCCACGAGCGTCATCCCTGCCTCGATCTCCGGGAGGATGACCTCGGTGGCCCCTGCAGCCAGCAGCCCCTCCCGGTCGTCCCGCGAGTGGGCCCGGGCGATGACCGCGGCCCCTGGGTTCAAGCCGAGCACCTGGCGGGTCGCCAGCGCGGCTTTGACGGTGTCGGGGATGGCCAGCACCGCCAGACGCACGCCCGAAGCGCCGGCCTCGCGCAGTGCGATCTCGTTCGCCGCGTCTCCCAGCACGGCTGGGATGCCGCGGCGCCGCAAAGCCCGTACAACGACGGGGCTGAAGTCCACCACCGCAAACGGAACGTTGAAGCTCTCGAGCGCTTCTCCAACAGTGCTCCCGACGCGGCCGTATCCGGCGATGAGCACCGCGGGCGCGCGCTTCACCGGCTCGACCGCAGGTTCCTGCGCCCACCGGTCCGCCCATCGCTCCAGTGGTCGGCTGCGCCTGAAGACCAGCGCGTTGACCACCAGGGTCACAAGCGAGGTGGCCAGAACGGCGCTGTATACTTCTGCCGACAGCAGGCCTACCGCCCGCCCCAACTGGGCGACGACGAAGGAGAACTCACCTATCTGGGCCTGGCCTATACCAACGGCCACGGCGACCGGGAGAGGGCTCCGAAACACCAGCGCCAACCCTATCCAGACAACGGCCTTGGCGAGCAGCACGACCCCTACCATCTGCAGCAGCAGGACGGGCCGTTCCAGGAGCGACCTCACGTCTATCAACATTCCAAGTGAAACGAAGAACACAGCGACGAACAGGTCGCGCAGCGGCAGCACGCGGGCCAGCGTCTCCGTGGTGTACTCCGATTCGCTGATGGCCAGTCCGGCCAGGAACGCGCCGAGCGCCAGCGAGAGCCCGAGGCCTGCTGAAAGCGCCGCGGTGCCGACCCCGATCGTTACAGCCACCAGCACGAACAACTCGGTGTTCTGTGCGTGAGCGATCCGCCCAAGCAGCGCAGGGACAAGCCGGTCGGCCAGCAGGAAGAACGCGGCGAGGACCGCTGCTGCCTGCGCCATGGCAATCAAGAGACCTGCCGCAGGCGCGCCCTGCGCTGACGCCAGCGCGCGGATGAGGAAGAACGCGGCAATGACCCCCCCGTCCTGGGCGAGAGAGATTCCGATGGAGGCCCTGCCCACCGGTCCGTTGAGGTCACCACGTTCCGCCAGCAGCTTCGCCAGGGCCATCGTGCTGCAGTTCGCCAGCGCCAGGCCGACGACCAGGCCGGCGGCGAGGGATAATCCTGCCGCGACCATCAAGGAGGCCGCAAGGCCGGTGATCACCGCTGCCCCGACCGGCGCGCCCAAAAACGCCAGGGCGCGGACCTTCCAGAGCTCGCGCAGCGAGAACTCGACGCCCAGCGCAAACATGAGCAGCACCACACCGAACTCGGCAAACAGATGAAACGTGGCGGTGTCGGAGATCCTGGGGCCTGCAATCGCGGTGATCAGCAGCCCGCCCACTATGTAGCCCACGAACGCCGGCTGTCTCAGCCACTGCGCCAGGGCGCCGCCCACCACCGCCGCGATGAGCAGAAGGGCCAGGTCGCGGAAGAAGACGCCTTCTGTCATGTCAGTCTACGTTGAGGCACGGGGAGACGGCTCCAACGCGTAGTGCAGGATACCGTCACGTTGCTCGATCGCCAGATGGCCCGCTTCTTCGATCAGGTCCAGGTGGCCCAGCACCTCGGACAGCCCAAGGATCAGGTTGGCCGGGCTAAGATCTGGAAACCAGGCGGCGGCAAGCTCGCGGAGCGTCCACGCGCGTCCGGCGAGCATCTGCCCCAGGCGGTCCTTGCGTGCCTCGTGGTGGAGCAGTAGCTCGCGGACCCGCCGCGCGGGCTCTGGGATCGGATCGCCGTGCCCCGGGTACGTGATCGCGGGCTCCAGCGCTGCGATGCGCCGCAGCGAGCGGAGCAGCGATGGAAGGGTCCGGATCCGCTGCCCATTGCCGTCGAACTCCACCAGGGGGTTCGGGCTTATCTCCTCGAGCAGCAGATCGCCCGAGATCAGCGCGCCGCCGTCCCAAAGGCCGTTCCAAAGGCAGATGTGCCCCTGCGCGTGGCCCGGGGTGTGCAAGACCTCCAGCGTGCCGTCTGCCAGGGGAACCAGAGTGCCATCGTCGAGCAGGCACGCCGGCGTGATGGGATCGAGCTGGCCGCGGTACCTCCGCAAGACATCCAGCAGGGCCTCGGCCACGCCGGATGGGAACCCGGCTTCGCTGATCAGTGCCCGCATCGGCTCCACGAACGCGCGATCCCCGGTCAACTTGGGGAGGTCGGCCCTGTGGGCACAAACCTCGGCGCCGCTCTCGCCGGCTATGGTGGCAGCCAGCCCAAAATGATCTATGTGTCCGTGGGTGATCACCAGACGCTCGATCTCCTCAAGCCGCACACCGACCCGCTCCAGGCATGACCCGGCCCGCTCCAGGCCATCCCGCAGGGCAGTCAGCGCCTCAGGGGTCTTGGGTCCGCAGTCCACCAGCGTCACCGGCGGGCCGGGCAGCAGGTAGGCGTTGACCGGACCGACCGGGTAGGGGGTGGGCAGGGCCAGGGGTATGATACGCATGGGCGCGTTCACTCGGCGCGCGTGTCTGCCCGGTCCACTACGCGGCCATCATCCCGCCGTCCACCGCCAGCACCTGGCCCGTGATGTATCCGCCAGATGGCGACACCAGGCAGAGGACCGCACCGAGCAGGTCTTCGGCCCTTCCGATTCTGCCTATGGGGATCCTGTCGAGCAGCGCCTGGCCCGCCCGTTCGATGACGGCCTCGGCCATCCGGGTCGGTATGAAGCCAGGCGCGATCGCGTTGACCGTCACCCCGTGCCGGGCCCACTCCACGGCCAGCGCTCGGGTCAGGGCGACCAGCGCGCCCTTGCTCGCCGCGTATCCGGATGCCGCGAGAATCTCCGGCGGCGAACCCGCCAGAGCGGCCACCGAGGCCACGTTGAGGATGCGGCCGTATCCCAGGGCTATCATGCCCCGGCCTACCGCCTGGCACATCAGGAAGGCGCCGGTGGCGTTGGCCTCGATCACCTCGCGCCAGCGCTCCAGCGGCATCGTCTCGGCCGGTGCGCCCCAGGTGCGGCCGGCGGCGTTCACGAGTATCGAGAGATCGCCCACCGCGGATTTGGCCGCCGCGACGGTTCGGGCGACCTGCTCCGCGTCGGAAACGTCCGCGGAGAACGCGGCGCAGGTCACGCCGGCTTCGCGCAGGGCCTTCTCCGCGGGCGCCAGCCACTCTGCCCGGCGCGCGACGATGGCCACCCGGGCGCCGGCCCCTCCGAGCGCCCGCGCGATCTCAAGGCCGATGCCGCGGGAGCCGCCCGTGACGAGCGCGGCCTGATCCCGCAGGCTGAAGAGCCCATCGAGCAGGGTGTTCATGGTGTTCATGGGGATTCATTCCGGCCTGGCGCACGAACTCCTGTTCTCCCGGCGGCAGGAAGCACGGCGCCAGCGGAGTATCACAAGCATTACCTATGGTCATCACCCAGCCCCGTCCGGTACTTACCAGCACTGTCCCCGGCCTCTTCTTCGCCCAGGCCGCACGCCAGCCCGCGCGCGTCGCGTTGCGGCGAAAGCGCTTCGGGATCTGGCACCGCATCACCTGGGAGGAGTACGCCGGAGCGGTGCGGCACGTGGCCAACGCCCTGCTGTCCCTCGGCGTGCAGCGAGGCGAACGGGTCGGCTTGATCGGCGAGAACCGGCCGGAGTGGCTGTTCGCCGATCTCGGCATCCAGTCCGCCGGCGGCGCAACGACCGGGATCTACACCACCAGCAGCCCCGAGCAGACCCACTACATCCTGGAGCATGCCGGCTGCAGGGTGTTCATCGTAGAGAGCGAGGAGCAGCTCGACAAGGCCCTGGAGATCCGCGACCGACTGCCTCTCCTCGAGCACATCGTCGTCATGGACCCCGAGGGCCTGCGGACGTTCCAGGACCCCATGGTCATGATGTGGGACCAGTTCCTCGCGCTCGGGCAGGACCACGCGCGCCGCCGCCCGTATGCCCTGGACGAGCGCATGGTCGAGATCCGGCCCGAGGACATGGCGGTGCTCATATACACGTCCGGGACGACCGGGCCTCCCAAGGGCGCGATCCTGACCCACCACAACATCGTCTGGACCACCGAGGTTCTCGACAAGGCAAACCCGGTCAGTTCCACCGATGAGCTCCTCTCGTACCTGCCGCTGTCGCACATCGCGGAGCGGCAGTTCTCGGTGTTCCTGCCGATCCGGTGGGGTTACACGGTCAACTTCATCGAGAACGTTGACACGGTAATGCAGAACTTCGTCGAGGTGGCGCCCTCGCTGGTGTTCGGGGTGCCGCGGATTTGGGAGAAGATCTTCTCGGTGGTTACCCTGCGCATCAAGGAGAACGATATCTTCAAGCGGGCTGCATACTGGGCCGCGATCGGGCTGTCGTACCGGGCGGCACGCAGGCGCTTCTCGCGCCGCGCCGTGCCTGCCTGGCTGCACGCGGCCGTCCGGTTGGGCGACGGGTTGGTACTGCGTCCGCTGCGGCACCGCCTGGGCCTGAACCGGGTCCGCGTAGCGTACTCGGCCGGCGCGCCGATCTCGCCGGACCTGCTGCTCTACTTCTGGGCCCTGGGCGTGCCCATGCGAGAGATCTACGGCCAGACCGAGGACTCGGGGCCGACCTCGATGCACCAGGGTGACGCGGTCAAGCTCGGCACCGTCGGTCACCCAATCCCCGGCGTCGAGATACGGATCGCCGAGGACGGCGAGATACTGGTACGCGGCCCCAATGTCTTCGCCGGCTACTTCCGCGACCCAGAGGCCACGGCCGCGGCGCTGAAGGACGGCTGGCTCTACTCGGGCGACATCGGCGAGTTCGACGAGGAGGGCTATCTGCGCATCACCGACCGCAAGAAGGACCTCTTCGTCACCTCGGCGGGCAAGAACATAGCCCCCCAGTACATAGAGAACAAGCTCAAGGCGAGCCCGTACATCAACGACGCGGTCGCGATCGGCGACCGCCAGCGCTACATCGTGGCCCTGGTGGTGATTGACGAGGAGAACGTCACCAAATGGGCACAGGACCGGCGCCTGCCGTTCACGACCTACAGCGATCTGGCCGCCAATCCCGACGTGAGGGCGCTGATCGAAGGCGAGGTCGCCGAGGTCAACAAGACGCTCTCCTCGCCCGAGCAGGTGCGGCGCTTCGCGATCCTCCAAAAGCGGATGTACGCCGAGGAGGGCGACGTGACGCCGACCCTCAAGGTGAAGCGGAAGACGATCATGGAGAAGTACAAGGACGTGATCGCGGAGCTGTATCGGGGGTAGAATTCCCAGGCTAGGGCAGAACCGCCATACCCTCCAGGCGAGCGGCCTCTCGGAGCCGGTTGTCCAGAATCACCGCCTCGCTGCCATCAGCCCCTCCAGCCCATGTGAGCGCTGCGGCGAGCTGCAAGGCGTCGTGCGCGCGGAATGGGTGAAACCGGAGCAGACGGCTCGCATGCCGGCGGACTTCCTCCCCAGGGGAGATCTCGTTCCACGCGCGCTGATAGGCCAACAGGATGGCTCGCGCAGCCTCCTCCCCGGCGAGATCAATGACGCCCTCCCTCCGGAGGCGGGCGAACGCCGACCAGCACTCCACCGGTGACGCCCACCAGGCGGCGATTTGCGGATCGCGGGAGAGGATCGCTCGGACGGCTGCAGTGCTGGACTCCATGAGGCACAGAGGAACCAGCGCCGACGCGTCCCAGAACTTCATCTCCCCTCCCGCCGTTCCTCAATCAAAGCCGCCAGTGCGCGCCCCTCGGGGTCTTCTGGTCGTGGCCAGTCCCAGATGTCGGGCGGCAGCGGCGCGATTGGGGGTCTGGCTAATCCCACCCTGACAAGCTGCTCGATTCTGGCATCAGGCTGCTCCTGAGGGGCAATGGGGGTCAACCGTGCTATGGGCCGGCCCCTATCCGTCACCGTTATTTCCTCTCCGGCTTTTACGGCCTCTAGGTGCTCGCTGAGGCGGGCCTTCAGTTCAGTTATCGGCACGCGCTTCAAAGCAGTTCACCCCCGACAGGGCAAGATGGGTCTATACGACTAGTATAGTCAGACAATGGTGACTTGTATAGTTTGGGGTGGTTGTGAAACGGTCTGCTACGCCCAGCGCCGCCTGACCTTGAACCGCCGGAAACCCTTGACCGACTCCTCCCGGACCATGCCGAGGTAGAGCTCCTGCACGTTCGGGTCGGCCTCCAGACGCGTGCTGATGCCCTCCAGCACGATCCGGCCGCTCTCCAGCACGTAGCCGTAGTGCGCGACCCCCAGCGCCTGCCGGGCGTTCTGCTCGATCAGGAGCATGGCGGTCCCCGCGGTGTGGATCTCCCGGATGATCCGGAACACCTCGCCCACGATGCGGGGGGCGAGGCCCAACGAGGGCTCGTCTAGCAGCAGCAGCTTGGGCCGGCTCATCAACGCGCGCGCCAAGGCGAGCATCTGCTGTTCGCCGCCGGAGAGCGTGCCCGCGAACTGCCGGCGCCGCTCGCGCAGCATCGGGAAGCGGGCTTCCATCGCCTCGAAGTCGGCGGCCACGGCCCCATCGCTGCGTGGATAGGCGCCCAGGCGCAGGTTCTCGTGCACGGTCAGCTCCGGGAAGATGCCGCGGCCCTCAGGGATGTACGCCACCCCCAGCCGGGCGATGTCCTCGGGGTCCCATCCGTTGACGCGCCGGCCCAGGACCTCGATGGTGCCTTTCTCCGGCTGGTCCGGGATGTACCCCATGATCGTCTTCAGCAGCGTGCTCTTGCCCGCGCCGTTGGATCCCAGGATGGTGACTACCTGGCCGGAGAGGACCTCCATTGAGACGCCGCGGAGCACGGTCAACCGGCCGTAGTAGGCCGTCTCGACGTTGCGGACCCGCAGCAGCGGATCGCCCGCGGTGCGCCCCGCGGCCCGGGTCTGCCCGTCGCGCGCGCCGCCGGCGTCCGTCATGCCGTTTCCCCCAGGTAGGCGGTTATCACGGCCGGGTCGCGCTGGATCACATCCGGCGTGCCCTGCGCTATCTTCACCCCGTGATCGAGCACCGCGATCCAGTCCGAGATCCCCATGACGATCTTCAGGTCGTGCTCCACCAGCACGACCGTGATGCCCCACTCCTCCCGGATGTCCTTGATCCTGAAGACCAGATCGGCCTTCTCCTCCGCGGTCATGCCCGATGAGGGTTCGTCGAGCAGCAGGAGGATAGGTTCCGTGGCCAGCGCTCGGGCTATCTCGACCAGGCGCTGCTGGCCCATGGGAAGATCGCCCACCCGACGGCGGCGGGTCGCCTGGAGGTCGAGGAAGTCCAGGATCTCCTCGACCCTGCGGCGGTGCCGCACCTCGTCCCGCTTCCACCGGGGCGTGCCCAGCGCCGCGTCCACAAATGAGGTCTTGATGTGCAGGTGGCGTCCGAGCATCACGTTGTCGAGCACCGAGCTGTTGCGGAACAGCTCGAGGTTCTGAAAGGTGCGGGCGATGCCGCGCCGGGCCACTGCGTCGGGACGCCGTGGCAGCGGCTCATCCTGGAACCGTGTTACCCCGGCGTCCGGCCGGTAGAGCCCGCAGATGCAGTTGAAGAGCGTCGTCTTGCCGGCGCCGTTGGGGCCGATCACAGAAACCAGCTCTCGCGCGCCCACGGCTAGGTCCACGCGGTCGAGGGCGGCGATACCGCCGAACGCGATTGAGAGGCCCGTGGTTTCCAGCAACGGCTGCGCGTTCATCTCAAAGAGTCCGTCCCGGGAAGGAAGCGGGCCGGGGGCTCTGCCCCCGGCCCGCCGCATCGCTAGAACTTCTTGGGGTACGTGTACCAATCACTCAGCTTCGTGTACTGGCCCCTTTCAGACTTGACCATGAACATCCGATTGATGCCCTGCCGGCTATCTTTGGTGAAGCTCACGCCCCTTATCATCTCGCCGTCCCAGTTCTTGATCGTTTCCATGGCCTCGACCAGGCGTTCCTTGGTCAGGGCGGGCCCGGCGCGACGTATGCCCTCGAGGAACGGCTCGACGAACGAGACGCCTGCGGCCGCGTTGAAGGGGAGGCGAGCCAGCGCCGGATTGATGCGCGTGATGGTGGCCAGCGCCGCGTCCGTGCGCGCGTCGCCCATTCCCGGCATCGGCATGTAGGTGGCGAGGTAGATGTTGTTCCAGGCCTCGCCGGCGAGCATGAACATCATGGGGTCCATCAGGGTGAAGGTGGACATGAGCGTGGGCTGGTACCCCACCTTGGCGATCTCCCGCACGATCAACGCGCCGCGCCGCGGGTCCGCGTAGATGATGAGCGTGTCAGCGCCGGACTCCTTGAGTTTCAGCGCCTGGGCGGTCACCTCGGCGTCAATGACCTCGTAGGAGACCTGCGCCACCAGCTTTGCCCCCTTGGCCTGGAACGCGTGGACGCCCCGCTTGACGCCGAGCAGCCCCTGCTGGCCGTAGAGGTCGTTCTGGTAGAAGACCGCGATCTTCTTCGCCTTGAGGCTCTCCACCCCGTACTTGGTCAGGAAGATGCCTTCATCAACGTAGCCGGGGTACGTGATGAACACGTACCGGTTGCGCTCCCGCATGCCTGCCCACATGTCCGCGCCACAAGCCGGGGTGATCCAGAGCGTCTTGCTCTCCACCATGAAGTCGCGGTTGGCGTAGCAGTTGGCGGTGCCGATCTGGGAGACGATCCCAAACACGCCGTCCCGCTCGACCAGTTCGCGCACGTTGGCCACCGCGCGAGGCGGAAGATAGGCGTCGTCCCGGATCAGGAACCGGAAGGTGCGGCCGTTGATGCCGCCTTGTGCGTTGATGTGACGGAGCCATGCATCAATGCCTCCCCCGACCCCCATTCCCCATGGGGAGGCCGGGCCGGACATCGGCATGGAGGTGCCCAATACGATCTCGGTGGGCGTAACGCCTCGTTCGGCTGGCTGGCCGACAGCCGCGGTCCCCAGGGCCGCCACGACTGTCATTGCGATAATCAACCTGGTCAGAGTTCTCATTCGCGCTCCCTCCCAGCGTGTCGAGTCTCCGATCTCATACCCTCCTGTGGTACACGCGGCCGAGCAGGCCTTCGGGCCGGACTAGCAGCACAAGGATGATCACGGCGAAGGCCATCGTGGTCTTGAACTTGAACGAGATGTACCCCGCGAACACGCTTTCGGCGATCCCGAGCAGGAATCCCCCTAGGACGGCCCCTGGGAGACTGTCCATCCCGCCCATGACCGCCGCCGCAAACCCCTTGAGGAACGGGTCGAGCATCATGAAAGGGTCGAGGAAGACCACCGGAGCCAGAAGCACGCCGGCAGCCCCTCCCAGGGCCCCGGCAAGGCCCCATGTGAGGGCGTAGATCCGGCGGGCTGGGATGCCCAGTGCCTGTGCCGCGTCGGCGTTCTGCGCGACCGCCCGCATGGCCAGGCCGACCTTGGTGCCCTGTACCAGGACATACAGCAGGGTCATCAGGACAATCCCGGTGACGATCGTGCCCAGACTCGTCTCGCTGACGACGACCTGCCCCACCCGGTAGATCCGCGTGTCCGAGAGAGGGAAGGGGAACACCAGCGTTTCGGTTCCCCAAACGACCTGCACGGCGCCGCCGAGCACCAGGGCGAGGCCCAGGGTGAGCACGATTTTGCCCAGGAGCGAGGCTTCCTTTGCGGGCCGGAGTACGAAGAAGAAGAACAGTACCCCCACCAACGCCGCCGCGGCCAGGCCGCCGGCCACCGCGAGCGAGAACGGCAGCTTGCGGCCGAGCAGGGTAAACGCTACGAAGGTTCCCAGGGTCGCGATGTCGCCGTGCGCGAAGTTCAGCACCCTGGAACTGCGGTAGAGGAGCACAACGCCCAACGCTACCAGCGCGTAGAGACTGCCGGTCGCGAGGCCCCCTACCAGGTACTGCGCCAGTTGTGTCACAACGGCCAGGCCTTGAAGTACATCTTGATCCGCATCCACCGGCCATAGATCCCACGTGGCTCAACCATCATCATGAGGATGATAGCCGCGCCGTAGAAGATTGGGAGCCACTGCTTGAGCCCGCTCAGGTAGTGGGGCAGGAGCGTCAGGATGACGGCGCCGATGATCGCGCCGGAAACCGTTCCCAGCCCTCCGATGACGACCATCGCGAAGTAGGTGATGGACTCAAGGAAGGTGAACGACTGGGGCTCCAGGTGCCGCAGCGCCTGCGCCACGATGGCGCCCGCGACCCCGGCGTAGGCGGCGCTGATCGCAAACGCCAGGGTCTTGTACCAGAGCAGGTTCACCCCGGTAACCTCGGCGGCGATGTCGCTATCGCGGATGGCGGCAAATGCGCGGCCGACGTGCGACCGGGCAAGGTTGTAGCCGACCCACGAGAGCACGACGGCCGCGCCGACAGCCACACAGTAGAGCTGCTGGGTTGGCGTCAACCCGGCGATTCCCAAGGACAGTTGCTGGATCGGCAGGCCAGTGCGTCCGCCGGACAGCGCGGTCCAGTTGACGAGCACCTGGTAGACGGCGATACCGAATCCCAACGTTGCGATGGCCAGGTAGGGGCCTGTCAGGCGAAGCGCCGGCAGGCCGACGAGGAAGCCGAATCCGGCGGTGATCGCCGCCGCGCCGACCCAGGCCGCGTACCAGGGAAGCCCGAGCCGGGCAGCCAGCAGACCCGAGGCATAGGCGCCGATGGCCACGAAGCCGGCATGTCCCAGCGAGATGAGCCCGGTGAACCCGACCAGCATGTTCAGGCCGACCGCCACGATCACGTTGGCCGCCATCAGGATGGCGATGAAGAGGAGATAGCCCAGGCCCACCCTGGGCAGGAGGAAGGGCAGGGCAAATAGCCCGGTCAGCAAGGTCCCGACCGCCAGCCAGCCCGTCGCTCCCTTAACCTGGTAGAGGTCGTCCTGATACCGTTCCAGCAGGTCACTCGACACGCTGATAAGGGGGATTCGCGCTGTTCGGGAAGAAGCCCTGCTTCCCTCTCGTTGTCAGGGTAGGTCGAAGCGGATTCGTTTCCTTTGGGCCATGCTATACTCTACCCATCCGTGTCTCCCCGATCTCAGCGCGGGCTCGCCCGCACATCGCCGCCCGCGCCGGTAGAAAGGACCGAACCCAGGTGGTTGTCAACAACCTCAAGCTGCTCGTAGGGGGTGTTCAGCTCCGCGACGCGGTTACCACGGTCACAGACATCCTCGGGAAGCTGTTCGTACGGGCCGGGCTGCACGTCCTGGCCATGGAGAGGGGATACGCCTCGACGATCTACGGCGCCCATCAGTTCGATCCGATGGTCGTAGCGGCGACCCCCCCGCTCTCCTACGGCGACGATCGCACCGACGTCCTCGTATCCCTGGAGCACGACACGAACCCCGACTCCCCAATCAAGCCCAACCGCGACACCATACTGCGGCACGGCAAGAACCTGAAGGAAGGCGGGGTCTTGATCTACGACAACAGCACCGAGACCGTGGAGGTCGGCGAGCTCCAGGCGCGCGGGGTCAAGGTATTTCCTCTGCCCGCCCGCCAGATCGCGCAGCGCGAACTCAAGATGGAGGTAACCAAGAACACGATCGTCACCGGCGCGCTGCTGCGCCTGCTCGAGTTCGACATGGACTACGCCCTGTTCGGCGCCTACCTGGAAGGGCGGTTCCTGAGCAAAGGGCGTGGGGTCGTTGACATCAACCTCGAGGCCGCGCGCCGCGGCAGGGCCGCGGTTGAGGAGATACTGTCGAGCAACGGCTGGGATTCTGTTGGCTACCGGCTGGAGCCGCAACCATCCTCGGTTCCCAACCTGCTGCTGACCGGCAACGAGGCGATCGCGATGGGTTCCATCCTGGCGGGCTGCCGGTTCTATTCGGGTTACCCCATCACACCGGCCACCTCGATCCTGGAGTTCTTAGAGAAGCACCTGCCGCGATACGGGGGCCGGGTGCTGCAGGGCCAGAACGAGCGTGAATCCATCCGGGCGGCGATCGGCGCCAGCATCGCGGGGGTCCGCAGCGCCGTCGGATCGTCGGGGCCCGGGATCTCCCTGAAGGTCGAGGAGTTCGGGCTGGCAGGGGCCACCGAGACGCCGCTGGTCATCGTTGACACGCAGCGGGCAGGCCCTGCGACCGGCATGCCCACGAAGAGCGAGCAGGGCGACCTGGCGATGGCGATCTACGCCGGACACGGCGAGATCCCGCGGATCGTGCTCTCGGCAGGGACCATCGAGGAGTGCTACTCGCTCGCGTTCGAGGCGTTCGACCTGGCCGACAAGTACCAGTGTCCGGTCTTCCTGCTCAGTGACCTGACCCTCACGGACGGTCGCAAGAACCTCCCCGAGACCTACTTCACCGAGAACCAGAAGCCCGTGGTCCGCCACGGCCTGGTGCGCGCCGCGGACCCCGGTGGCGACGGCTACAAACGCTTCGCGATTACCGAGTCGGGCATCTCCCCGCGCAGCATCGTGGGCACGCCGGGCGCGATCTTCAAGGTCAGCGGGACCGAGCACGATGAGACCGGGTTGATCACCACCGACCCTCCCAAGCGCAAGGCGATATTCGAGAAGCGGATGCGCAAGATGCAGACCTACCTTAAGGAGGACGCGAAGCCGCCGCAGGTGTTCGGTTCTCCCGACGGCGTTCCGCTGCTGATCGGGTGGGGATCAACCAAGATGCCGCTGCTGGACGCGCAGGCGCGGCTCAGGTCGGAAGGAATGGAGACGTGCGTGATCTACTTCACGCACATCTGGCCGTTCCCGGTCCACCTGGTGGCGCCCCTGCTGCGGCAGGGGTCCGTGCTGATCGTCGTCGAGCAAAACTACTCCGGACAGCTCGCGGACGTGATCCAGCAGGAGTGTCTGATCGAGACGCGCCGCGTTCTCAAGTACAACGGGCGGCCGTTCTACACGGCGGACATCGCCGGGGGCGTGCGCCAGGTGCTCGCCGGAGGCCCGGGCGTCGTTCGGGTGGGCGAAGAGGCGCCGGACGCCGCTGTTGAGACAGTACCGGAGGGGGACTAGGGCATGAGCGTCGCGTCGCCGGAGGCCGCTCGGCTGTGGGAGCAGAACGCGTTTCCCAGGCACCGTATCCAGTGGTGTCCGGGATGCGGTGACTTCGGGGTCCTGGCCGCGCTGAAGATGGCCCTGATGAGGATAGGCGTAATGCCGCACGAGGTCCTCCTGGTTGGAGGGATAGGCTGCTCGGGCCAGACCCGCAACTACCTCAACGGCAACGGATTCCACGGCACTCACGGCGGTCCATTGGGATATGCTCTGGGCGCCAAGATGGTCGCCCCCGACCTCACCGTGATCGCGCTGGCCGGGGACGGCGACACGCTGGCCATAGGCATGGAGAGCTTCATCCATGTCTGCCGCCGCGACCCGGCGGTGACGCTGATTCTCATGAACAACGGCGTCTACGGATTGACCCGCGGTCAGGATTCCCCTACCACGGGCCTCGGCAAGATCATGGAGGAGCACACCGAAGAGCATCCACCGTTCGTTGATCCGGCGCGCCTGGCGATCACCGCGGGCGCGACCTTCGTGGCGCAATCGTTCTCCGGGGACCCAAGGCACTGTGCCGACATCTACGCCCAGGCCTTCCGGCACCCCGGTTTCGCCATGGTCAACGACTTCTCGCCGTGCGTCACATACAACAAGTTCAACACCGCCGGATGGTACAGGGAACACTCCGAGCACGTCCCCGAGGGACACGACGTATCGGACAAGGCCGCCGCGTGGGCGCTGCTAGACGATTTCGACCGGAGGGGGAAGCTGCCGCTGGGCATCATCTACCGCGCGCCCAGGCGCAAGAAGGCCCACGCGCGGCTTCCGATCTGGGAGGAAGAGCTTGCCGGGATAGACCCCGAGCCGATGTTCAGCGTGTTCCGCTAGGGCTGCCGCCAGAGTTGCCCGGCTGGGGTTGCCGGGCTAGGGCTGCCCGGCGCGGGCTTCTTCGGCCAGCACCCGGCGCAACACCTTTCCGATCAGGGACTTGGGCAGGCTCTCCCGGAACTCGATCTCTTTCGGGACCTTGTATCGGGCCAGACGCTCCCTGCAGTGGGCGAGGATCTCCTCGGCCGTGGCCTGGGCCCCTGGCCGCAGCACCACGAAGGCCTTTCCTACCTCACCCTTGTGAGGGTCGGGCACTCCCACCAGCGCCGCCTCCATCACCGCGGGGTGCGCGAAGAGCACCTCCTCAACCTCCCGCGGGTAGACGTTGAGGCCGCCGGTGATCAGCATCTCCTTCTTGCGGTCCACTATGTAGAAGAACCCGTCCTCGTCCATCCTGGCGACGTCGCCGGTGAACAGCCACTCGTCGCGCAGCGCCGCCGCCGTCTCGGCCAACTTGTTCCAGTAGCCGGCCATCACCTGCGGTCCCCGCACGACCAGCTCGCCGGCCTCGCCGATCGGCAGCGTGATGGTCCCCCCATCGAGGTCCACGATCCGCGCGTCGGTGTCCGGCACCGGGATGCCGATGCTGCCGGGCTTGCGCAGCCCTACCAGCGGATTGACATGGGTCACCGGCGAGGCCTCGGTGAGCCCGTATCCCTCAACGAGACTTCCTCCGGTGACGCGCTCGAAGCGCGACTGCACCTCGGAGGGCAACCCCGCGGCCCCGCTTATGCACGCGCGAACCGAGGTGAGGTCATGGCGGCCGACCGAGGGATGGCTGGCCAGCGCGTTGTAGAGAGTTGGGACGCCTGGCAGCTGGTCCGGCTTGTAGCGGGAGATGATCTTGAGGACGGCCTCCGCCTCGAACCGCGGGAGGAGCACCATGCGGCCGCCCTTCAGCAGGGTGCCGTTCATCACGACTGTCATCGCGTAGGAGTGGAAGAGCGGCAGCACGCCCACGGTCGTGCCGGTCGCGTCCGGCGGCGTTACGTACCAGTGCGCGCTCTGGTAGGCGTTGGCCACCAGATTGCCGTGGGTGAGCATGGCGGCCTTGGGTGTGCCGGTCGTGCCTCCGGTGTAGAGCAGCACCGCTGTGTCGGTGCTCCTTTGATCTGCCTGCACCGCCAGCGGAGCCCCGGCGGCCACGGCATTGAAAGGACGCGTTGTGGCATCAGGGGTGATCCTGGGCCACTCACCGCGACGTCTGGCTCGCAGGGGATACAGCAATCGCAGCGGCGCCGGGAAGAACTCGTTGATGCGCGTAACGATGACGTGCGCGAGGCGGCTGCCGGCCTTCGCGGCCATGACGCGCCATGCGAACAGGTCGAGCGTCACGGCGATTGAGGCCCCGCTGTCGGCGAGCTGCCCGGCGATCTCCCGTTCCACGTAGAGCGGGTTGAAGGGCACGACCACGCCGCCGGCCTTCAGGGTCCCATAGTAGGCGATCACGAACTGAGGACAGTTGGGCAGGTGGAGCGACACCCGTTCGCCGCGCTGCAGGCCGAGCGCCTGGAGGCCTCCGGCAAACCGGTCGGCCAGGTCGCGCAGCGCCTTGTAGGTCAGGTCGCGGCGAAAGAACGTGACCGCCGGGCGGTCGGGATACCGCTCGGCGGCATCGTCCAGCAGGTGTTGCAGCGGCCGGGCCGGGTAGGCGATGGTCCTGGGCACCCCTGGCTCGTAGTGCCGAAGCCAGGGCCGAGATTCCAGAAGGGCCTGGTCCTCCATGATCAGCCCGGGGCCGCCGGAGCCCTGCCCGCCCGCTGCCGCACCCGTACTCCTACGCGACGTACTTCCCCGCGTTGATCACCGCCCCGGCGATCTGGCGCCCGAGTCTCACCGTGTTCACCGAAGGGATCTTGAGGAACCGGCGCAGACCGGACAGCATGGTACGCAGGGTGTCGCCGTCCTCGGTGGCGGCCAGCACCCTGCGCGCGTTGGTCTCGATGCGCGGCAGCGCGTCGTCGAGGAAGTAGGCGGCCATCGCGGCCTGCAACCCCGCGGAAGCCCCGCCGCGGGCAGCGGTCCTGGCGGCCCGCAGCACCGCGCTCTCGATGGCGAACAGATCGATCGCCATGTCGGCTATGCCGCCCAGGATCTCCTGCTGGTTCTCCAGTTCGGTAAGGTACTTCTGGGTCGCGGCTCCTGCGGCAAACAGGAATGCCCGGCGCGCAGCATCCACCAGGCGGCGCTCTTCGGCGAGAGGCCCGGCAACCACGCCCTCTCCCCCGACATTTGGGGAAAGCATCTCGCCGGCCACCTTCTGCGCGGCCGCGAACAGCCCCAAGCGGCCCTTCTGCGCCCGGCGCAGCAGCATTGCCGGGATGAGCAGCCGGTTGATCTCGTTCGTGCCCTCGAAGATCCTGTTGATGCGCGCGTCCCGGTAGGCCCGCGCCACCGGGTACTCCTCCACGAAGCCGTAGCCGCCGTGGATCTGCAGCGCCTCGTCCACGACCGCGTCGAGCACCTCGGAGCAGAAGACCTTGTTGACCGAGCACTCGACCGCGTACTCCTCCAGCGCCGCGACCACCTGGCTGCTGTCGTGGGCCTCGCCGCCCAGCGCCTCGCTGATGAGGCCTCCGGTCCGGTAGAGCATGCTCTCGGCGGCAAAGGTCGCCGCGGCCATCCGTCCAAGCTTCTGCTGGATCAGGCCGAACTCGGCGATGGCCTTGCCGAACTGCTTGCGCTCCTTCGCGTAGACGACGGCCTCGCGCAGCGCGAAGCGCGCCCCACCCACGCACCCCGCCGCCAGGTAGAAGCGGCCGACGTTGAGGATGTTGAAGGCAATCTTGTGTCCCTGGCCGACCTCGCCCAGCAGGTTGGCGGCCGGCACACGCGCGTTCTCGAGGAAGATCGAGGCGGTCGAGGTGCCCTTGATCCCCAGCTTGTGCTCTTCCTCGCCGATCGTGACCCCCTCGGTGCCCCTTTCCACGATGAAGCAGGTGTGGTGCTCGCCGTCCACCTTGGCGTAGACCAGGTAGAGGTCGGCCATCTTCGCGTTCGTGATGAACTGCTTGACGCCGGTGATCACGTAGTGCGAGCCATCCGGGCTGCGCGTAGCGCGTGCGCGTATGGCCATCGCGTCTGAGCCGGCGGTGGGCTCGGTCAGGGCGTAGCTGCTGACCCACTCGCCCGATGCCAGTTTGGGCAGGTACTTCTGCTTCTGTTCCTCGTTGCCGAAGAACACGATGGGCAGCGTCCCGATGCCGGTGTGCGCGCTTACCATGGTCGCGAACGAGGCCGCCGAGCTCATCGCGTCCTTGATGACCAGCGCGGAGATCTTGTCCAGGCCGCCCCCACCGTAGGCCTCGGGCACGTCGGCTCCCAGGAAGCCCAGCTCCCCAAACCCGCGGAACTGCTTGACTACCAGGTCCCAGTTGTGCTCGTCGGTCTCTTTGATATGCGGCTGGACTTCCTGTTCTACGAACTGCTCGACCGTGCGCTGGACCATGCGGTGGTCGTCCGTCAGATCCTCCGGGGTGAAGACCGCCTCCGGGGGCGTGGGCCCGACGACGAATCCGCCACCGGGGATCGCGACCTGCGCCGACTTAGCATCCATGGGTTCGCTCCTCCTATGCCGCCTCGAAGATACCCGCTGCGCCCATACCACCGCCGATGCACATCGTCACCATTCCATAGCGCGCCTTCCGCCGGCGCATCTCGTGCAGCGCGGTCGCCGTGAGCTTCGCGCCGGTACAGCCCAGCGGGTGGCCAAGCGCGATGGCTCCGCCGTTGACGTTGACCCGATCCGGATCCAGCCCTGCCAGCCGGATCACGGCCACACCCTGCGCCGCGAAGGCCTCGTTCAGTTCGATCACCCCGATGTCGTCGAGCTTCAGCCCGGCCAGGGACAGGGCCTTTGGGATGGCCTTGACCGGGCCGATGCCCATCTCCTCCGGGGCCACCCCGGCCACCGCAAAGGAGCGGAGCATGCCCAGCGGCTTTGCCCGCAGCCGCCTGGCACGTCCGGCGGACATGATCACAGCCGCGGCCGCGCCGTCGCTGGTCTGCGAGGAGTTGCCCGCTGTGATCGTCCCCTTTGTGGAGAAGGCCGGCCTGAGCTTGGCAAGCGCGGCCATTGAAGTGTCGGCGCGCACGCCCTCGTCCGCCGACAGGGTGATCTCCTCACGCCGAGGCCGGCCGTTGTCCGCGGTCCACCGCGTGGTGGAGACCGGCACGATCTCCTCGTCGAACCTGCCCGCCTGCTGGGCGGCGGCCGCGTTCATGTGGCTGCGCAGGGCGAGCTGGTCCTGGTCTTCGCGAGAGACGCCGTACCGCTCGGCCACGATCTCCGCTGTCAGGCCCATGGAAAGGTAGACTTCCGGCCAGTGCTCCGCGAAGTAAGGATTTGGAGCGTACTTGTTCCCGGTCATCGGGACCATGCTCATACTTTCGGTTCCGCCGGCCACAACGATCTCGTGCTGCCCGGTCATGACCTGGTGGACGGCTACGGCGATCGCCTGCAGGCCCGAGGAGCAGTACCGGTTGATGGTCATCCCGGAGGTGGTGATGGGCAGGCCGGCGCGCAGCGCCACCACCCTGGCCACGTTCATCCCCTGCTCTGCTTCGGGGAAGGCGCAGCCAAGGATGCAATCCTCGACCTCCTGGGGATCAAGCCCCGCAACCCGCCGCACCGCCTCCCGGACGGCAATGGCGGCCAGCTCGTCTGGCCGGGTGTCCTTCAGCGCTCCGCGCGGCGCCTTGCCCACCGCGGTACGTACGGACGAGACGATGACTGCTTCTCTCATCGCAAGGCCCCTTTCTTGATCCGGCGCCCTGTGGGGCCGGCAGAAAATCCCCCGCTAGTTGCGCAGCGGCTTTCCGGTCTGAAGCATGTGCCGGATGCGATCCAGGGTTGCCGGCATCCCGAGCAAACTCAAGAACGCCTCGCGCTCAAGGTCCAGCAGGTACTCCTCGGACACACGGGTGCCCTCGGGCACGTCCCCTCCACACATGATGAATCCGAGTTTCCTGGACACCACGATGTCGTGATCGGTAATGTATCCGCCGGTGCGCATGATGTAGAGCAACGACTCGATCGCCGCGAAACCACGCGATCCGATCACCCGGATCAAACCGGGCTGAGGCGGCCGGTAGTTACCCCTCACAAGCGCCAGCGCCGCGGCCTTGGCGTCGGAGAGCAGCAGGTCGCCGTTGACCGTGACCCCGTCGGAGGGGCGCAGGAAGCCCAATCGCCGGGCGTCCTCGCCCGAGATGGACACCTTGGCCATGGCAATGTTCTCGAACGCCTTGCGAAGGAGCGGGAGCAGGTCGGCGGAGGAATCCTCCGGCGCCGCGGCCGCCACCCGCTTGGTCATCTCCATCGTGCCGCCGCCGGCCGGGATGAGGCCGACCCCGGCTTCGACAAGCCCCATGTAGGTCTCCGCGGCGGCCTGTATGTGCGCGCAGCCCAGGCAGAACTCCACGCCGCCGCCCAGCGTGCGTCCGAACGGCGCTGCGACAACCGGCGCGACCGAGCGCCGCAGCTCCATCGTGGCGCCCTGGAACTGCCGGACCACGAAGTCCAGATCCTCCCAGTTGCCCTCCTGGGCCTCCATGAGGATGAGCATGAGGTTTGCGCCCACGCAGAAGTCGGACCCCTGGTTGCCGATGACCAGGGCGTCGAAGTCGGACCTGACCCGCTCCAGCGCCCGGCGGGTCATGACGATGATGTCCTCGCCGATGGCGTTCATCTTGGAGTGGAACTCCAGACAGGCGACCCCATCGCCCAGGTCTACCAGGCTGGCTCCCGCGTTCCCCTCCACGGTGCGGCCGCGCGACTTGAGGTGCGGGAGCAGGATGCGGCCTTCCAGTCCGGGTTCCGGCAGGTACGTCGCCGATTCCAGATCAAAGTAGGTCCGCCCATCTGCCCCGTCGCGGTACCAGGCCCCGGCCCCACGCTCGCGGACCTGGCGCAGGACTTCCGGCATCTCCTCGCCGGGCGGCAGCAAGCGGTCGGCCGCCCCGATGGCGGCAAGGGCGTCCCACTGCTCGAACGGTCCATGATCCCAACCGAACCCCCAGCGCAGGGCGCGATCCACGTTGACCACGTCGTCGCTGATCTCAGGAATGCGGCGGGCGGCGTAGACGAGCACCGCTCCCGTGAGCCGGCGCAGGAACTCGCCGTACTTGTCTTCCATGGCCAGCAGCGCCGCCACCCGCTTCTCCGGTTCGGCGATCGACTTTGCCGCCTCCAGCGCCCCGGTAGACAGCCGCTTGCGCGGGCGGTACTCGAAGGTCCGGTAGTCGAGGGTGAGGATGTCCCCGTCCTGCCGCTTGTAGAACCCGCCGCCGGTCTTCTCGCCCAGCCACCCGCGCTTGGCCATCTCGGTGAGGATCGCCGGGGGAACGTAGATGCCGCGCTCTTCGTCATCGGGCAGGTTGCGGTGCGAGTTGGAGGCCACGTGCAGGAGCGTGTCCAGGCCGACCAGGTCGCCGGTCCGGAAGGTCGCGCTCCTGGGGCGGCCCAGGATCGGCCCGGTCAGCTCGTCCACCTCGTCAATCTCGAGGCCGAGGTCAACCATCAGGTGGATCGCCTTCAGCATCCCGTAGGTTCCGATGCGGTTGGCTATGAAGTTGGGCGTGTCCTTCGCGTAGACGATCCCCTTGCCCAGCAGCCGCTCGCCCCAGCCGGCGACCGCTTCGGTTACCCACGCGTGCGTGTGCGGCGTGGGGATGAGTTCCAGCAGTTTCATGTACCGCGGTGGGTTGAAGAAGTGAGTTCCCAGGAAGTGAGCGCGGAACTCCTGGCCCGACTGCTCGGCCACCGCGGCGACGGGCAGGCCGCTCGTGTTGGTGCTGACGATCATGCCGGGCCGCCATCTGGCCTCGACCCGAGCCAGCAGGTCGCGCTTGATGGCCAGGTCCTCCACCACCGCCTCGATGACCCAGTCCGCGTCGCGGATCAGGTCCAGGTGGTCCTCGAAGTTGCCCGTGGTGACCAGGGCGGCCCGATCCGGAGAGTAGAACGCGGCCGGCTGGGCCTTGACCGCGCGCTCCAGCCCGGTGCGGGCGAACCGGTTGCGCACCTCGGGGGCATCAAGCCCCAGCCCGCGCTTGCGCTCGTCGTCGTTCGGCTCCTTTGGGACGATGTCCAGGAGCACCGTGGGTATGCCGACGTTGGCCAGGTGCGCGGCGATCGTGCTGCCCATGACACCCGCGCCCAGGACGGCGGCGCGGGTAAGACGCATCTTGCGACTGGCGGTGGGCGCAGTAGCAGTAGAGGAGATCATTGAGGGGGTCACCTTCCTGCTCTTAGGTGACTTGCTATGTTGACTTCGTCGCAGGGGGCGTGCGCTCCTTGCGGCTACGACCAGCGATTATCAGGTTCTTCACCTTGTTCGCCCTTGGTCCATGGCCAGGGCGAACGCGGACCGATGCGCGGGCGCTTGTTTAGGGAACCCTGGGCAACATCAGCAGGACTGACGCCCGCCGTTGATATTTGAAGTCCAGTTGTTTCTTCCTGGGCGGAATTTCTGGCTTTCTTTTATCACTGAACCGTGATACGCTCAATCCAGAAATGAGCCTGATGAGTGAACCGTGGGATAGGGCATGTTGCACAAGGTCGCTGGTATCTCGAGGAAGGGCCGGGACGAACTCGCGCTGGTGGCGGGTCGGGGGAGGAGATTGGTGTCCGTTTCGGAGGCCGCCAGCGCTCTCAGGGTGGACAGGCAGGCGGCAGCCCGGAAGTTGGCGCTATGGGCTGAGGAAGGTTGGCTCCGACGTGTGAGGCGCGGTCTCTACATCCCTGTTCCTGTGGAGGCTCAGGATCCCCGTTCCTGGTCCGAAGACCCGTTCGTCTTGGCAGATGCCGTCTGGAGTCCCTGCTATTTCACTGGCTTGACAGCCGCGAACCACTGGGGGCTTACGGAGCAGATCTTCCGAACCACCGTGCTCAAGACAGTCCGCCGGGTGCGCTCCTCCCGCGAGCGTTTCCTCGATCACGAGTACCTCGTCGCGCACATCCCCGAGCGCCTGATGGACTGGGGCCTCCGGCCCATCTGGCGAGAGGAGCGACGGGTGTGGATTGCCGACCCTGCTCGCACAGTCACAGAGATCCTCGACGCCCCCCTGCTTGGAGGCGGCATTCGTCAGGTCGCCGAGATCGTTGCCGCGTACCTGAACGAGCACGACTGGAAGACCTTGGTCGAGTACGGGGATCGTCTTGGGAACCGCGCCGTATTCAAGCGGCTCGGCCACCTGGTGGAGACGGCAGGCCTCGGGAAGCCCGGGTTAGTGGCGATGTGCCGGGACCGGATCTCTACGGGTGTATCTCTGCTCGATCCGAACGGCCCAGCGGGCGGCAAGCGAGTGGCAGAGTGGGGCATCCGGGCTAACGTCCAGGTCCCTCGGCACGGGGCTTCATGATTCCCCCAGGTGAGATCCGCGCGCTGCGGGCCGAGTGGCGGCTCCGGGACGACATCATCGAGAAGGACTACGTCCTGGGCTGGCTGCTCGCCGGCATCGCAACGGATCCAGCGCTCTCGGCCACCTGGGTGTTCAAGGGCGGCACCTGCCTCCGGAAGTGTTACTACGAGACATTCCGGTTCTCCGAGGATCTCGACTTCACAATTGTCGGAGGTGGCCCGGAAGAGCCGAACGAGCTCCTCCTGGCGTTCAGGCGGATCGGCGAGTGGCTCTTAGACCGATCGGGCATTGAGCTCGTGCCTGACGAGCAGTCCTTCACCAGGCAGAGAAACCTCCGAGGGAACCCGACAACCCAAGGCCGGATCGCCTTCCGGGGGCCAATCCGATCACCCATGCCCCCGAAGGTCAAGCTTGATCTCACGAGCGACGAGGTCGTCGTGGAAGCACCGGTTCGTCGCCCCATATCACACCCCTACAGCGACGGCGCGCTCCCGGTGGTAGACGGCGTCCTCTGCTACTCGATCGTGGATCTCATGGCCGAGAAGATTAGGGCTCTCGCTGAGCGGTGCAGGCCGCGGGACCTCTACGATGTCGTCCACCTGTACAGGTATCCCGACCTCAGGGAGCGCGCGGCTGCTGTGTCGGCCGCGCTCAGCCGAAAGTGCACACATGTCGGGATCCCGGTGCCCACCGCTGAGACGATCCGGTCATCGCCGTACCGAGAAGAGGTCGAGATAGAGTGGCACAACATGCTGGCCCACCAACTGCCTCACCTGCCACCGTTCGCAGAGTTCTGGGCCGCCCTGGACGAGGTCTTCGCATGGGTGCGAGGTGAGTGGGCGGTCCCCACTCACCGCCGAGCCGAGATCGGCGATCTGCATGCCAGCTGGATGCCCCCGCGTGCGATGGCCTCGTGGCGGCGCGGTGCGCCACTCGAACTGATCCGGTTCGCCGGCGCGAACCGCCTGAAAGTCGAGATCGACTACCGTGCCGAAGCGGGCCGGCAAGGCCCTCGCGTTGTCGAGCCGTACTCGCTCCGGATGACGAAGGACGGCAACCTCGTGCTCTTTGTTGTCAACGACCGGGGCCAGCTCAGGGGCTACCGGGTCGACAGGATCGCTGGCGCGCGCGTCACGGAGGCGCCGTTCCAGCCCCGGTACCTTGTCGAGTTCTGAGCGTCCGGGGCCAAGGCCCCAGGGATGGCTCTGAGGCAGGGAGAATGGTGCAATGACCTACTGAGGCATGCCGGGCTTTATCCGGCCAGGTGGGCATGAACCCCGAACAGGAAGCGCGCCAGCGAATTGACGACCTGTTGACCCGGGCCGGCTGGGCCGTGCAGGATGCCGGCGCCGTCAACCTGTACGAGCGCCGCGGAGTCGCCGTGCGCGAGGTCGCCCTCAAGACCGGCCACGGCGAGGCCGACTACCTGCTGTACGTGGACGGCAGGGCTGCCGGCGTAGTCGAGGCCAAACGAACGGGTTCTACTCTCACAGGTGTTGAGCCACAGTCCAAAAGATACAGCGAAGGGCTCCCAGACGACCTGCCTGCCTGGCGGCGACCTCTCCCCTTCCTCTATGAGAGCACTGGGGTCGAGACCCGGTTCACCAGCGGCCTTGATCCCGACCCGCGCAGCCGCCAGGTGTTCGCGTTCCACCGGCCGGAGACCCTGGCCGAGTGGCTGGCCATCCCTGGGACGGTGGCCGAAGCGCGGCTCCGCGAGGAGTTGAAGGCGGCAGAGGAACGCGAGATCTACGTCGCGCTTCCCACACTGCGCCACGGTCTCAGGATGATGCCTCCGCTGAACCCGCGAGGGCTGTGGTCGGTACAGGCTCAGGCAATCCAGAACCTGGAAGCGTCTTTGGCACGGGACCACCCCCGTTCCCTGGTTCAGATGGCCACGGGCAGCGGGAAGACGGTCATGGCCGCTCACCTGGTCTACCGGCTCGTCAGGCACGCCGGCGCCGGGCGCGTCCTCTTCCTCGTGGACCGCAGCAACCTCGGCCGCCAGACTCTGCGCGAGTTCCAGGGCTTCGTCAGCCCCGACGACGGCAGGAAGTTCACCGAACTCTACAACGTGCAGCACCTCCAGTCCAACCGCATCGACCAGGTGAACCGCGTCTGCATCGCCACCATCCAGCGCATCTATTCGATGCTGAAGGGGGAGGAACTGGATCCGGAACTGGAAGAGCAGTCCGCCTTCGAGATGCTGCCGCTCCGAAAGGAACCTGCCCCCGTCGAGTACAATTTAGATATCCCCATCGAGACCTTCAACGTCATCATCACCGACGAGTGCCATCGTTCCATCTACAACCTCTGGCGGCAGGTGCTGGAGTACTTCGACGCTTTCCTCATCGGCATGACGGCCACGCCATCGAAGCAGACCCTGGGCTTCTTCAACCAGAACCTGGTCATGGAGTACAGTCACGAGCAGGCCGTCGCCGACGGCGTGAACGTGGACTTCGACGTCTACCGCATACGCACGGAGATCACCGAACGCGGCTCCAAGGTTGAGGCCGGGTACTACGTAGACCGCCGCAACCGCCAGACGCGCGCCGTGAGGTGGGAGCAGCTCGACGAGGACCTCGTGTACGCCCCCAATCAACTGGACCGGGACGTGGTGGCTCCCGACCAGATTCGCACGGTCATCCGCGCCTTCCGTGATCGACTTTCTACTGAGATCTTTCCCGGACGTTCCGAAGTACCCAAGACGCTCATCTTCGCGAAGGACGACAGCCACGCCGATGACATCGTGCAGATCGTGCGGCAAGAGTTTGGGCGCGGCAACGAGTTCGCCCAGAAGATAACCTACAAGACGACCGGCGCGAAACCCGAGGACCTGCTGCAGGCCTTTCGCACTTCCTACTTCCCACGCATCGCCGTCACCGTGGACATGATCGCCACCGGCACGGACATCCGCCCCCTGGAGGTCGTCCTCTTCATGCGGAACGTCCGCAGCCGCAACTTCTTCGAGCAGATGAAGGGCCGCGGTGTGCGGATCATCTCCTCCACCGAGTTCCAGTCCGTCACCCCCGACGCCGCCCACAAGACCCACTTCGTCATCGTAGACGCGGTGGGTGTGACAGAGCAGAACCTCTCCGACTCCTACTCCCTGGAGAAGCAGCCTACCATCCCCTTCGAGAAGCTGCTGGACGCGGTGGCCATGGGCAACCGGGAGCCGGAGGTCCTCTCCTCCCTGGCCAGCCGGCTGGCACGCCTGGACCGCCAGCTCACGGTTTCGGATCGGCGCGCTCTCCAGGACGTGGCTCAGGGTCTGGCTCTCAAGGAGATGACTTCCGCCCTGCTCAAGGCTGCGGACCCGGACGCCGTGCTTGACGCCGCCCGCCAGGCGACGGGCCAGGACGAACCGCCGGAAGAAGCCGTTGCACGGGCGCGGAGGGACCTCGCGGAGGCGGCTGCCCGCCCACTCGCCGCCAACCCAGAACTGCGCCAGCGTCTCATCGACATTCGACGGTCGTACGAGCAGATGATCGACACCGTCAGCCAGGATCGTCTCGTGGAAGCCGGTTACTCCGCTGACGCCACCGACCGCGCCCGGGCCCTGGTGCGGTCCTTCCAGGAGTTCATCGCACAGCACCGCGATGAGATCACTGCCCTGCAGGTCCTCTACAGCCGGCCCTATCGGCAGCGCCTGACCTACCGGGATATCAGGGGCCTTGCCGACGCCTTGCAGATGCCTCCCAGGGCGCTGACGCCTGACCGGCTGTGGGCTGCGTACCAGCAACTCGACCGATCCCGCGTGCGCGGATCCGGCCATCGGATGCTGGCTGACATTGTTTCTCTGGTGCGCTTCGCGATCGGCCAGGACGCGGAGTTGGTCCCATTTGCCGACCATGTGCGGGAGCGGTTCGATACCTGGCTGGCGGTCCAACAACTGATGGGTCGCGCCTCCACGGCCGAGCAGCGCCGCTGGCTGGAAGCCATCCGCGACCACATCGCGGGCAGCGTGAGCATGGGGCTGGAGGACTTTCAGTTGTCACCCTTTGACCAGCGGGGAGGCCTGGGCCGGGCCTACGCCCTCTTCGGGAAGGAGTTGGAGGCGCTGCTGGACGAGTTGAACCGGGAGTTGGTGGCATGAATAGGCTGTCGTGCGCTTACTGCGGAAGCAGCGTGTCGAGAGCCGACAGAGAGCATGTTGTCCCCCGGTGCCTCTATCCCGACTCCAAGAGGAGTTCGAAGGTTCAGCGGCTGACCGTCCCTGCCTGCAGATCCTGCAACACCAGTTGGTCTGACGACGAAGCGCATTTCCGCAATATGATGCTGATCGCAGGCGAACCGAACTCGTCGGTACAGGAGCTCTGGCAAACCAAGACACGGCGGAGTTTCCGGGAAGTCGACGGGCCACGGCGGATGCGGGACCTTCTCTTCCAGCTGAAACCCGTTGAGACTGCAGACGGGCTGAGGCACATGGTCTATCCGGCCAGCGATGAGCGAGTCATGCGAATCATCCGGAAGATCGTGCGGGGCCTTTGTCATCATCATTGCGTAGTGTCCCCTGTCCAGGACCAGCAGGTGCGGGCACGCGTTCTGGAATACCTAGCACCCCCAGAGCTCCTGGACGAGATGAGCTACCACCACTTGGAAAAGGATGTCTTCGAGTATCGGTATGCGGTCCTCGATGAGCCGGAGATCAACTCCGCATGGCTGCTGACGTTCTTCGAGCGCCGGAAGTTCATCGCCACTGTGACTCCCCTGCAACCGCTCAGTGAGGCGAACGGTGAAACAGGTAACTGAAGCAAGCGAGCGCACCGAACCTGTCCCCAGGGCACAACTCCTGCCTCCAGGGTGGGTGTGGACTACTTTGGGAGAGGTTTGCCTGGTCAACCCAAGTACCATCGCCGGGCCTCTGGGAGACGACGTGCCAGTCTCCTTCGTTCCGATGGCCGCCGTTGAGACCGCCACTGGGCGAGTAGATGCAAGCCGGGTGCGACCCTACAGCGAGGTCGCGAGGGGCTACACACGTTTCTCCGAAGGGGATGTTCTGTTCGCCAAGATCACTCCTTGCATGGAAAATGGCAAGATTGCGGTGGCCCGGGGTCTGACGAACGGCGCAGGTTGCGGATCAACAGAGTTCCATGTGCTCCGACCGTTGGGCCACGTTTCCAGCGAACTGGTCATGTACTACCTGCTCCAAGACAACTTCCGAAAGGAAGCGCGCAGGCACATGGCCGGGACGGCAGGGCAACTGCGGGTGCCGGCTTGGTTTGTTAGCGAAGCGCCCTTTCCACTCCCACCTCTCCAGGAGCAGCACCGCATCGTCGCGGAGATCGACAAGCACCTCACCCGCCTGGATGCCGCCGTCGCCTCTCTCCAGCGAGCCCGGGCCAACCTGAAGCGCTACCGCGCCAGCGTGCTCAAGGCGGCGTGTGAGGGACACCTGGTGCCCACCGAGGCCGAGTTAGCCCGTCACGAGGGTCGGGGCTACGAGCCTGCCTCGGTGCTGCTGGAGCGCATCCTAGAGGAGCGCCGCGCCCGGTGGGTGGCTCATGGGAAGCGCCGTGGCAAGTACCGGGAATCCCAACCGCTGGACACTTCCAATCTACCAGCGCTTCCTGAGGGCTGGGTGTGGGCCACGGTGGAACAGATTGGCTCTGTGGGTAGCGGGCACACGCCAAAGGGTGTTGCCGGATACATAACACCCTCTGGAGAGATACCCTGGTTCAGGGTTGGAGACATGAACTTGCCCGGCAATGAGCGGTTCATGAGGAATGGTACCGCTTTCGTCTCTTCAACAGATGCCGGGTTGCTGGGGCTTCGGGCATTTCCACCAGGGACTATCGTCTTCCCGAAGCGAGGCGGTGCAATCGTGACTAACAAGAAGCGCCAACTCGCACTTCCTAGCGCCCTTGATTTGAACACGATGGGAATTGTGCCTAGCCCTCTCGTCGCAGCCTACGTCTGGTGGTGGTTTCAGACAGTGCCTCTTGTAGCACTGCATGATGGTTCAAATGTGCCTCAGATCAACCATGACGACATTGCACCGTTGCTAGTGCCACTTCCGCCGCTCTCGGAGCAGCGCCGAATAGTCGCCGAGGTGGAGCGCCTCCTGGCCGTGATCCAGGCGGCGGCAGAGATGCTGGGGGCTAACCTGCAGCGCGCGGAGCGGCTGCGTCAGGTCGTCCTCCGACGCGCCCTTGAGGGGAAGCTCGTTCCCCAAGACCCCACCGACGTGCCGGCCTCCGTGCTGCTGGAGCGCATCCGCGCGGAAGAGGAACATGCGGGGAGGAACACCGAAAAGGCGAGACGAAAAGTCAGCCGCCGACAGAAGGCTGAGTTAGAAGGCCCAGCGGGGGCATGACCCATCGAGCGACAAAGCGCAGTCGCGGCCGACCAAATGCCGTCGAGGTACTCGTGGCGAAGGTCGAGCAGCAATTCGACCCACTCGTGCTGCCCGCCGCTCACGGTCACGCTGGGACGCAGGGGGCCCAGGAGCGCCTAACTGCAGCCCTGGAGAGCGTCAATAACGCCCTGCTGACCATGAGCCTCTCGCGGGCTGCCAACCGAGCTGTGCAGAAGAAGGATCTTCGCGGGCGCCTGTCCGAGACTCAGCTCGACATTCTGCGGGCAGCCATCGCGTTTGCTGGTGCGGGCCTGGACGCCGCCCTGAAGAAGCTGATCAAGGATACAGTTCGGGACATCGCTCTCCGCATTCCCTCGGCACGGCGGAAGTTCCTGGACTTCATCGATCGGCACCTCGCCGCATCCGACCAACCCGTTGATCGGCGCCGGCTAGCAGAGATCCTTGTGGATGGCCGTGGCAGCCAAGCAGCCCTGTTGGAAAGCTACGAGCGGGAGCTCACCGGCGACAGCCTTCAGTCAGTCGATCAGGTCAACGTCGTCTGTGGAGCCCTGGGCATTGACACCCGCACGATCCGGGAGCGTCTGAAGCCCGGCGCCACGCTCGACCAGATGTTTAGGGCGAGAAACGACATCGTTCATCAGCTTGATCTAACAGACCGCGGCCGCAAGGCGCGAACGTTCACGGAAGTTCGCGAGTTCGCAATGGAGGCCCTCGCTGTCACTCAGGAGATCATCAATGCAGTCGCCACGACGCTCGAGGAGAGGGTCCTCTAAGACGCGGGTTAGCCGCAGCCGTTGGAGGGACAAAGAGGGGTCGTGACTCATGCCTGAGCTCGAACTCAACACGCAGGATCTCCCAACGCACCTTACTCGCGTAGCCGCGCGCCTTCGACTGGTCGGTCCAGATGCCTCTGGGGACACATTCCTCCTGACGTCGTACCTTTTCGAAGCGTCGCTGAAGACCATCGCGATTGCCCTCTGGTCTGGCCTGCGCGGGAGTTCTGCCGAGAACGCGTACGCCGTCGCATACAGGCTCGTGCGGGCAGACGGTCTTGGCGAGTGGGAAGACTCGATCTACCAAATGAGTTCGCAGCCACTTGCGGGCTACCTGTCCCCGGTCTTCCAACCAACGATCAACTGGCTAACACAGAAACGCAAACCACCAGCGGACGATTGGTTTCTTGCCGCGATTGGTGCCTCGGACCGGATCATCTCCTTCTTGGGGTTGGAACCGGATAGCGACGTCAGCCGGTATCGCACCATACGCCACCTCTTGAAGTCATTGGTACTGATTCGGAACAAGACCAAGGCCCACGGAGCGGTTGGCCCTGAGTTCTTCCAGATGGCGAACCCGCACTACCTTACCGCGGTTTCTGCTATCGCAGTACGCTGCCCCCTGTTTAGGGCCCGCTGGATGCACCTGTCTATCCGGGTGTCGAAGAACACAGTCCGCGGGGTTGATTTGGTCGGGCCAGAACCCAGGCACATTCGAGACGCTGAATGCGAGGAGTTTTCGCCCACGGTCCCAGGCGTCCACGTAGCGCTGGCAAGAGGCATTCAGCCCTTCTATGTAGGCGAATTCCTCAGAACAACGGTGGAGTGCAAGGCGTTCCTGCTCCCGAACGGCGGTTTCACTACTGCAAATGGCGCCGAGTTCATCGACTTCGCAAATGGGGAGACGGAAAGGCTTGACCTGCCTGCCTACGCGTTACCGCCTGCGCCGCTACCCCCAAGCGAGACAGAGGGTCTCCCAGACCTAGATATCCAGAGCAATGTGTTCGGGAATCTGCCACCGCGACCGCATGGGTATGTGGAGCGGCCGCAGTTGCAGGGCGATCTTCTCACACGCCTGCTCGACAGGAATCATCCGATCATCACCCTCCATGGGCGCGGAGGCATAGGGAAGACGAGCCTCGCATTGTGGGCCGCCCACGAGTTAGCTTCTCGTGCTGAGCCACCCTTCAGTTTCATCGTGTGGTTCAGTGCACGCGATGTCGACTTACGCCCGACCGGACCAGCGCCTGTGCGAACGGCCGTGGTCGATCTCAAGTCTGTCTCAAGGGTCTATGGAGCGATGTTTGCTACCAAACCCTCTGAGGATGCTTTCGCTCGGATGCTTCAGGCGCCGCAGCCCGATGGGACCGGACGGCTGCTCATCTTCGACAACTTCGAGACCTTCGCGGATTCCCGTCAACTCCACAGGTTTCTTGACACCCATACCCACCTGCCGAACAAGGTGCTGATGACTAGCCGGGAGCGGGCGTTCAAGGCCGACTATCCGATTGAAGTGCGTGGGATGGAACCGGCAGAGGCCAGGAGTTTGCTCGCGTCAGTCGGGAGAGAGTTGGGGATCGAGGGTCTGCTGAATGATGATGCCGTCGAGTCCATCTACAGGTACACAGATGGACATCCGTATGTCATGCGGCTCGTCCTCGGAGAGATGGCCAAGGAACGCCGCTATGTACCTCCCAAGGATCTCCTGCCCAGAAGAATCGACATTGTGAATGCAGTGTTCGAGAGGTCATTCAACAAGCTGTCCCAGCATGGCAAGTGGGTGTACCTTCTGACCGCAAATTGGAGAACTGCCATCGCTGAGCTTGCTCTCGTTGTAATCTGCGCAGAGCGCGATGTCGACGCGGAGGCTGGTGCCGAAGAATGCGTGCGTCTCTCGCTTCTCACCGCCGAACAGACCCCGGCTGGGAGTTACTACTACTGGGCGCCTGAACTTGCACGCGTATTCGGACGGAAGAAGCTTGATAGTGACCCCGATCGCCTAGCCATCCAACAGGCCCTCGCAGACCTTCGGCGCTTCTGCGTGCTGAAGCCGGGACAGGTCGCCACTACCTCACACTCAGACGTTGTGAACCGCTTCCTCGAATCGGCTCTGGAGGATACCAGCTCCACCGACGCGCAGGAAATCGATCGCCTGAACGGCATTCTCGAAAGGATTGCCGAGTTGTATCCACCGGCATGGGGACAAGTCGCCGCGTTCCGCAGGCACTTCAGACTGCCCGGCCAGGACATCGAGTACGCCCTTCGTCGTTGGGTCGAAGAACAGCCGTTCGACAAGACCGCCTGGCTCCAGCGCGCCGAGTACGCACGGGAGGTCAGCGACCAAGAAACCCAAATCTCCTCCCTCGTGAGCGCGGTTGACGCTGACCCGCGAGACATCTCACTCCTGCGTGATGCGGCCCTCGCTCTATGTCAGTTCATCGACGCCCGCAAGGCTGCGATCCCAAGGACGCGACGCGGGGTGTACCTGGCAGGGGTCCGAGACCATATGGAGAGGTCAGCCGGCGATCTTGACGCGACAGCCCTTAGCAGGCTTGCCTGGCTCTTTCTCCTCGAGGACAATCGCGAAAAGGCTCTCTACTACGCAAAGCTCGGACTCGACAAAGAGCCTGGTAACGAACACTGTCGACGAATCGTGCAACGTCTCGAGCCGCAGGCGGGCCGTCCAACTCGGCGCTGAACCAGAAGGCCGCTTAGAGCGGCCGCAGGTTACCGCGGACCGTTCGGAGGTGCGGGCATGAGCACGGCCTCGGCTATCGGCCAGAAGTTGTGGAACTACTGCAACGTCCTCCGGGACGCCGGCCTCTCATACGGCGACTACCTGGAGCAACTTACCTACCTGATCTTCCTCAAGATGATGCATGAGCGGGCGCAGCCGCCGTACTCGCTGTTGCCGGACTTCCAGCCCCCGCCCATCCCTGAAGGGTACGACTGGCCGAGCCTCCTGGCCCGGGATGGCGACGAGCTGGAGACGCACTACCGGCATCTGCTGGAACGGCTGGGACGGGAGCAGGGTACCCTAGGGGTCATCTTCCGCAAGGCCCAGAACAAGATACAAGATCCGGCGATGTTGCGCCGGCTCATCGTGGACCTCATTGATCGGGAGAACTGGTCAGCGCTCAGCGCCGACGTGAAGGGCGACGCCTACGAGGCGCTACTGGAGCGCAACGCCCAGGACGTGAAGACGGGCGCGGGACAGTACTTCACGCCCAGGCCGCTCATCCAGGCCATCGTGGACGTCATACGTCCTGCGCCGAGCATGACTATCTGCGACCCTGCCTGTGGCACCGGTGGGTTCCTTTTGGCCGCCCATGATTACATCGTCAGGCACTACCCGCACATGGACCGCGGCCAGCGTGAAGAACTGAAATACCGCGCGCTATATGGCTGGGACATCGTGGAGGGCGTGGCGCGTCTGTGCGTCATGAACCTGTACCTCCACGGCGTCGGCGGCGATGAGACGCTGATCAAGGTGGACGACAGCCTCCGGGCTCATCCGGGCACGGACTTCGATATGGTCCTGACGAATCCGCCGTTCGGGAAGAAGTCCAGCCTGACTTTCGTGAACGGGGAGGGCGAGCAGGCCAGAGACACCCTGGTCGTCATCCGGGACGACTTCTCGGCGTCCACGAGCAACAAGCAGCTCAACTTCCTCCAGCATGTGAGAAGCATTCTCAAGATCCACGGCCGGGCGGCCGTGGTCGTCCCAGACAATGTGCTCTTCGAGGGCGGCGCCGGGGAGACCATCCGCCGCCGGCTGCTCCACGAGTGCGACGTCCACACGCTGCTCCGCCTGCCCACGGGCATCTTCTATGCTCAGGGCGTCAAGGCCAACGTCCTCTTCTTCGACCGCAAGCCGGCCAGCCAAACCCCCTGGACCAAGACCCTCTGGATATATGACCTTCGTACCAACAAGCACTTCACCCTGAAGACCAATCCACTGACACGGGCTGATCTCGACGACTTCGTGGCCTGCTGCAATCCCGAGAACCGCCACGCCCGGAAGGAGACCGGGCGTTTCCGCCCATTCCCGTACGAAGAACTGGTGAAGCGCGACAAGGCGAATCTTGACATCTTCTGGCTCCGGGACGAGAGCGTGGAGGACTCCGCCAGCCTGCCCCCTCCCGAGGTGCTGGCTGAAGAGATAGTAGAGGATCTGCGCGCGGCCCTGGAGCAGTTTGAGGAAATCGGCGCAGACCTCGAGCCGAAGCCCTACCCCTCCGCTTGATACAAACCCTACCTCGGCGCCAGCACCAGCCTTCCGACCGCGGCGTCTTCGATCTTCTGCCGCGAAAACAGCAGCGGCACGTACTCTCCCCTCGCCCAAAGCGCCGCGAAATCACGGTAGTGCCGGTGGAAGGGCAGGCCGCTCTGCCCCGTTGTGTGGATCACCAGCGACCGATCCCAGTCCGCCGGGTCGAGGATCTGCCGGTACGAGGCCACCACAACCTGCCGGAACGGCTCTTCCGGGTTGAAGGCGCTGTTGTTGACAGTGAAGGCGTCGCCGCCTACCTCTGGGGGCGTCGTGTTGAAGATCCAGGCCAGGGACCTGATGCGCCCGATGGGATGGACGAAGGTGGGTTGGTGCAGCCTTCCCCACCGCCACCCCTCCCGCTTGGGTCCGAGCTGCCCTTCCAGGGTCCGCACCGCATCGCGCAGCGCGGTCTCCACCAGCCGATCGCGGCTGCCCCGCCACCAACCAGAGGAAGGGTCGCGCAGCAGCGCGAGCACCGTCTGCACCGCCCCCTCGTACTGGCGCAGGTAGCGACCGAAGACCGCCTCGTCGAGTGGCGTCCGGAACACCTCCTTGACCAGGGCATCCAGGAGCGCCTCGTACACGGCGGCAGGCCGGCTGGAAGCCGAGAGCACGCCGTCCCACTGGAGCAGTTCGGCAAAGACCGGCTGGAGCGCCGGGTCCAGGATCCTCACCGGCCGCAGCGCCTCGACCATGGCCCTGCCCGGGAGCGAGGTCACGTCGCTGTGGATGCGCTTGAAGGTCTCGACCGACTGGGTGCCCTCAGAGAGGAGCTCATTGATGCGCCGCGCGCGGTACCCCACGTCCCAGTCGCGGCCCAGGAAGTGCGGATAGCCCGGCGGCGCGATGCGGTTGTTGGCGGTGAGCAGGAACCCATCGCGCCCATGGGCGCTGGGGAGCGCCTCGAACGGCAGCCATCCGGTCCACTCGTGCTCGCCGGTCCACCCGGGCACCGGCACCGCGCCCGTTCCCTTGGCCCGTACAGGGATGCGCCCCGGCATCTGGTAGCCGATCTCGCCATTGCGGTGGGCGAAGACGAAGTTCTGGGACGGCGCGTCCCACGCCCTCAGCGCCTGCCGGAACTCATCCCAGGTGGACGCGCGGTTGACCCCGTCCACCGACTCGATGATGGTGCTCGACTCCAGCGCCGTCCACCGCAGCGCCAGAGGGGCGTGCAGCCCACGCACCACATTGTTCAGGATCGGGCCGTGGCGCGTGACGCGCACGATCTCGACGGCCGGCTCGTTCCGGCCCTTGACCTTGATCGTCTCGCGGACTACGGTCGCCGGGATCCACTGCCCCTTGTGCAGATACCGCGCCGGATCCTCGGGATGGAACCGCTCAATGTACAGGTCCTGCACGTCGGGGTTGGCGTTGGTCACGCCCCACGCGATGTCCCGGTTGTGCCCGACGATGACGCCGGGCACGCCTGGGAATGTGGCCCCGACGACGTCGTAGGGCCCGCCGTTCAGGTGCATCAGGTACCAGATAGACGGCATCTGGGATTCCAGGTGCGGATCATTGGCCAGCAACGGGCTGCCGGTCTCCGCGCGGTTTCCGGCGACGACCCAGTTGTTGCTGCCTATGCCGGGCAGGCTCCTCAGGCCCATGCCCGGAAGGTACCACCCGCCGGTGATGACCGGCGCGTCGGACGGGTACCCAGGCAGCAGCCGCTCCAGCGCACCGTCGCCGAACCGTTCGAGGAGTTGCTGGCGCAGTATCTCCACCCGCCAATCGCCGCCCAACACCCACGCCATCAGCTTGCCGTAAGCCAGGCTGTCGGCCGGGGTCCAGGGCTCAGGAGCGAAGCCCAGCAGCGTGAACTCGATGGGAAGCCGGCCGCGCGCGCCTGCGATGAAGGCGTTCACCCCGGCGGCGTAGGCGTCAAGGTTCTGTTTCGTCTGCGGGCTGACGGCGCCCAGGTGCGCCTCGGCGACGCGCCGCAGGCCGATCGTGCGCAGGAACCGGTCGGTCGGCAGCGCCGCCTCACCGAAGATCTCGGCCAGACGGCCGGAGGCGGTACGGCGGTTGAGCTCCATCTGCCAGAGACGATCCTGCGCGTGGACGAAGCCCTGCGCGAGAAACAGCGCGCGTGAGGACCGCGCGAAAAGGTGGGGGATTCCCCACCGGTCGCGCACCACCTCCACGGGATCGCCCAAACCGGAGACGCGTACCGCCCCAGAGATCTGAGGGAACGGGCGGCGCGCCAGATAGACGCCGGCTCCACCGGCGACGGCGGCAACGGTCAGGATCACTACCAGCAGGACGAGCAGCAGGCGGCGCATAAGGCACCTCGTGGGTGAAGCGTGGTCGCCGCTGTGTTCGCCCTGTGGGCCGATCCTCCTCTGGCGCCTGCGGGTGGTGGCAGACTAAGATAGGGCCGAAGTCATGGTGGGGTGAATGATGCAGACACCTGCCGGGCCAACCGGTTCCCGCAAGCTTCGCGCAGCCGGCATCTCGCTGGCAGCCGGCGTGGCGATCCTCGGGCTCAAGGTGGCCGCCTACATGGTCACCGGTTCGGTGGCGCTGCTCTCCGACGCCGCGGAGTCGGTGGTCAACATCCTGGCGGCGAACGTCGCGCTGGTGAGTCTGCTGGTCGCGGTTCGCCCCCCGGACGAAGGCCATCAGTACGGCCACGCGAAGGCCGAGTACGTTAGCAGCGCCACCGAAGGGGCGATGATTGCGGCGGCCGGCGGTTGGATCGTGCTGACCGCGGCCAACCGGCTGCTCAACCCGCAACCACTGGTTCACATTCCTGTTGGCCTCTTTCTGCTGGTGGCCGGCACGGCATTGAACCTGGCCGTCGCGCTCTACCTGCTGCGCGTGTCGCGCGCCGGGCGGTCAATCGCGCTCGAGGCGTCGGCCAAGCACCTTCTTTCGGACGTCATCACCTCCGCGGGCGTCTTCGTCGGGCTGGGCCTCGTGGCCGTCACCGGCTGGGCGCCTTTGGACGCGATCGCGGCCATCGTCGTCGGCGCCAACATCGGCTGGATGGGGCTGGTGCTGTTGCGGCGCTCGATCAGCGGCCTGATGGACGCCCGGTTTCCTCCCGAGGAAGAGGCCAAGATCCGGACGGTACTCGACGAACACCAGGGCGAGATCGTTGAGTACCACGCGTTGCGCACCCGTGAGGCCGGCGCCGACCGGTTCCTCGATGTGCACCTGGTGCTGCACAGGTCGTTCTCGGTCGGCCAGGCGCACCTTATCTGCGACGACCTGGAGCACCACCTGCAGGAGGAGCTGCCCGGCGTTGACGTGACGATCCACGTGGAGCCGTGCGACGCCTCCTGCGCCCGCTGCGCGGAGCCGGCGCAGGACGCGCTCTCACGCGGGGTGCGGTAGAGCAGATGGGCGATCAACGTCCATGGTTTGCTGGGTATCGGGACCACGTCGAGGACCGGCTGCGCGACTGGCAGGAGATGGGATTCTCGCGGCGACTGTGGGCCGGAGATCCGACCCTGTGGTCGGCCGGGTGGTCGGCCGAGGCGTCAGGCGGTCCGGTACCCGAGCTGGCCGACCGCCTGGGCTGGCTTGCGCTTCCAGAGGCGATGCGAGACAGGCTCGGCGACCCGGTGGACTTCGCCCGCGACGTGGCGGAGGCAGGCACGCGCCACGTTGTGCTGCTGGGGATGGGCGGATCGAGCATGGCCCCGGAGGTGTTCCAGCGCACGTTCGGGCCGGCAGCAGGCGCTCCCAGGCTGATCGTCCTCGACAGCACGCACCCGGCAGCCGTTCGCCGGGTCGAGTCTCAGGTTGACCTGGGGCGGACGCTCTTCCTGGTATCCAGCAAATCCGGGACCACAACCGAGACGCTGTCGCTCTTCAGGTACTTCTGGCACCGCACAAGCCAGGCCCAGGCACGGCCCGGAGACAGATTCGTCGCAATTGCCGATCCTGGGACGCCCCTGGAGCGCCTGGCCCAGGAGCGCGGGTTCCGCCGCACGTTCCTGGGCCCGGTTGACGTGGGAGGGCGGTACTCTGCGCTCTCCGTGTTCGGGCTGGTGCCAGCGGCGCTGATAGGCGTTGACGTGCGCCTGGTGCTCAGCCGCGCCCAGGCGATGGCCGCCGCATGCGGGCCCGCCGTGCCCGAGACCGACAACCCGGGTCTGGTGCTGGGGGCCGCGCTGGGCGACCTTGCGCTGGCAGGACGCGACAAGGTGACCTTCCTTGCTTCACCCTCGCTGGCAGCTCTGCAGGCATGGATCGAGCAACTCGTCGCCGAGAGCACCGGCAAGGACGGGAAGGGCATCGTTCCGGTGGTGGACGAGCCGCTGGACGTGCTCGATGTGCAGGAGAGATGCGGCCCCGACCGCGTCTTCGTTTACCTGCGCCTCGCCGGCGACGACTCTCGCGATCTGGATGATCTTGCCGATGCGCTCGATGCGGCCGGCCATCCGGTTGCCCGCCTGCACATGGCAGAGACGGCGGATCTCGGGGCCGAGTTCTTCAGGTGGGAAGTGGCGGTGGCCGCGGCCGCGGCTGTGCTGGGCATACACCCGTTCAATCAGCCGGACGTACAGCTGGCCAAGGAGCTGGCAGGGCAGGCCATGGCGCGGGCGGCCGGTCCGGATGAGCCGGCCGGTGATCTTGGCGCGTGGGCCGAGCAGGTGCGTCCAGGCGACTATGTGGGGCTGCAGGCGTACCTGGCCCCGGACGAGGCAACCAACGCGGCCCTGGCGGGATTGCGGCACGCCGTCTCCGCACGGTGGGGTGTGGCCACGACCCTGGGGTACGGCCCGCGCTTCCTGCACTCGACCGGGCAGTTGCACAAGGGCGGGCCGGATACCGGGGCATTCATCCAGCTCGTTGATGATGTGGGCGAGGACCTGGATATCCCGGAGACAGGGCATACGTTCGGTGGATTGATCAGGGCCCAGGCCCTGGGCGACCTGCAGGCCCTGCGGCAGCGCGGCCGCCGGGTCGTGCGGGTGGATCTGGACAGGGACGTTGCCGGAGGGCTTGCCCGCATCAAGGATCTCCTGAGCAGGCCGGCACCGGCATGACCGAGCGTCTACCGGCCCGGGGGAATGCGGCGGCCGACCAGTTGACCCCTGCTGTGCGCCCATTCCCTGACGTGGCGTCGCTCGCCAGGGCGGCGGCGCATGAGCTGTGCGGTGTGGTCGCGTCTGCCCTCGCGATCCGCCCCCTGTGCCACGTTGTTCTCTCCGGGGGCAGGGCCCCGCGCGAACTCTACCGCGCGCTGGCGACCGACTTCCGGGACGAGATCCCCTGGGACCGGGTGCACCTCTTCTGGGCGGACGAACGCTACGTGCCCGCGGACGACCCTCGCAGCAACTACCGTCTGTCGCGGGAAGCGCTTCTGGACCACGTGCCGGTCCCGCAGCAGAACGTTCACCCCATGCCCACCGATCTCCCCGACGCGGAAGATGCCGCGGAGGCCTATGCGCAGATCCTGCGGGCGCACTTCTCCGGCCCCTGGCCGCGCTTCGATCTGGTGCTGCTGGGCCTGGGGAGCGATGGGCACACCGCATCTCTTTTTCCCGGTTCTCGGGCAGTCGCGGAGAAGAAGCGTTGGGTCATATCCGTTCGGGCTCCGGTCAAACCATCGCGGCGATTGACGCTGACCCTGCCCGTGATCAACCGCGCGCGAATGGTCTGGTTCCTGGTCTCCGGAGCAGAGAAGGCCTCTGCCCTGCGTAGGGTGCTTGTCGGGTCGCCTGCGCCGCAGCGGTGCCCGGCGGCGGGCGTCCGCCCGATCAATGGAGTGGCGACCTGGTGGACCGACGCGGCCGCGGCCTCGGGGCTGAGACTGCCAGGGCGGCCGCCACATCCACCACTCCCCTGAGGAACTTCCCGGCGACCCGATGCGACCCGATCGCTCTCCTCGCGCAGTTGAGCCGGGCCATCGAAGACAACCTCATGGCGAAGCGAAGACATCGAAGGGGCGCTGGTTCGCTTAGCCGAGTATCTCGAGTTTGCCCAAGCCCCGGCCGTCACGCTGCTCGTGGGGGGAGGCTCAGCACTCGCCATCAGGGGTTTCGCAAAGCAGACCACGAAGGACGTGGATGTCATCGCGCTTGTAATAGAGGACAGGGATCCCCGATCGCTGGAGAAGGCAGATCCGTTTCCGGACTATCTCACAGAGGCCGCAAGCAAGGTTGCATTGGATCTTGGCTTACCGCGGGGTTGGATCAACCCGGGGCCAGCCTCTTTGCTGGACTCTGGTCTCCCCTCAGGATGTCCGGAACGGTCGTTGCGTGTGCGGTACGGCGCGCGCCTCGTCGTGTGCTTCATCGACAGGTTTGACCAGATCCACCTGAAACTGTATGCGGCAGTTGATCAAGGAGGAGGCCGGCACCTGACCGATCTCTTGAGCTTACAGCCTTCGTCCGGTGATCTGCTGAAGGCGGCCACATGGGCGATGACGCATGATCCATCGCCGGGCTTCCGCGAGAAACTCCTTTCGCTGCTGACACAAATGGGTTTCGAAGATGTGGCTGCAGAGCTTTAGATCGGCCTATCTAGAAGCGGTCCTGGAACTCCTCTGGCGTCAATGGACGACTCTTGGGGTTTTCGGGCAAGAAGGATACTCAGCTCCCGGGCCAATCGACCCCGAAGCACTAATCATCGCGACGATCTGGTTTGGGCGTTATGAACCGCGGCTCTTCGACGGTGCCGCAGAATGGTGGTTGAAGAACAGCGAGTGGCTGAGCAGCACACGGCTACAGAAGCTGCAAAGGGGCCTGATGCCACCGGAGCGCCGTGCTCTGGCCGCGGGCATGGAAGCCGTTCTCCCACACGAAGGGCCGCGGAAGCGGAAATGGAAGAGACTTGTTGCGGAGGGACACGAAGAGCCAGCTCCAACCGATCCGGAGACCTTCTTTTTGCTTCGAGATGGGAAGCCCTTGCCTCAAGTTGGTGTTCCGGATCCCACCTTCCTGCGTCTCGGGTATCTGCGACCGAAGCTGGAACCCCGACGGATGTCCGAGACCGTGCCTCTAGATCGGTATGGAAACCTGCGGGTGAGACTCCGCGCTTTCTTCGGGGTCAACTCGCGGGCCGAGATAGTCCTGTATCTCCTAGCGCATGAATCCTGCTACCCGAGGCTCTTGGCAAGGCAAACGCACTACGCCTACGCTTCGATTTCTGCCGCACTCAAGCAGATGGCTCTCTCCGGCCTCGTCTCCGCGAGTCGCTTTGGCAGGGAGGTTGAGTACCGGATCGACAGGCCAAGATGGCAGATGTTCTTTGGGCTGTCAAAGGAAGTGGTATGGATCAACTGGGCTCTGGTATTCAAAGCTCTCCACGACGTCTGGGAGTGTATTGAGAACTTGAAGGGTCGCACGGCGACGAGGTCAATCCTGGAATCGGAAATCCGCCGATGTGCCGGAAGAGTCAACGTGATGCTGCGTAGCAGTGAACTGGGCTTCGCTTTCTCCAAGGATGGTTTCGGAGGAGCCAGGGAATACCTGACGACATTCTCGGAGGAAGTAAGAAAGCTATTCGAGGCGTTCGGAGTTGCGCTCGGTGGCCCTCTCTAGCTAGTGCACCGGGCCCTTGAAGTCTCCGGGCTTCACCCGCTCGAGGAACTTTCGGAACTCCTGGGGGTCCAGCTCGTCGCTCAGCGCTTCCGGATGCTCCCCTGCCTCCGTGGACTTTCGCAGCGGAATGCCCTGCTGCGCCACCTTCTCCTCTACGAAGATCGGGGCGTCGGCCCGCAGGGCGATCGCTATTGCGTCGCTGGGCCGAGAGTCTAGGACCAGCGCTCCTCCATCGCGTGCCAGGTGTATCTCGGCGAAGTAGGTGGCATCGCGGACGTCGCTCACGACGACGCGGGTAACCTTTGCGGAGAGCTGCTCGAGCAACGTGGAGAACAGGTCGTGCGTCATCGGACGGGGCGGCTGGACGCTCTGGAGCCGCATCGCGATCGCCATCGCCTCCGCCTGGCCTATCCAGATGGGCAGCGCGATCGTCTCCTCCTGGTCAACCAGCAGCACCAGGGGGTTGTTTTGCTGGTCGAGGGCGACCCGCCGGACCTTCATGAGTCGCACTCCAAGCTCCCCCTTCCGGAGGGGGCGCCGAAAGGCACCCCTGCTCCGCAATTATAGCAAACCCGGCGCCTCAGGAGGTCGCGCCTCAGGGGGTCGCCGTGATCACCAGCGGCGCCCGGCAGATCGGGCGGCCCGCCGCGTCCTTGGGCGTGATTGTCACCGTGCGCGCCCGGCTGCTCACCTCCACCTTCGCGTAGGTGTAGCGGTCCATGACAGCGCAGCTCATGCCGACGCCCTGCGGGACCGGGGCGGTAAAGAACGCGAGCAGCGCGGGAACGACGGCCCGCCCGCCTACCCCGGCGACTGATTCGGCATAGGGCGTAGCCGCGATCGGGCCGGTTACGACCTCCTTCATGCCCGCGGTCGCGAAGGGGGGCGCGAACGTGGACAGGCGCACGTCGTTGACCAACGTCGCGTGGGTGTCGCCGGTGAGCCACACCACGTTCTTGATACCGCTGTCGCGAATGAACGTGAGGATCTCCGCCCGTTCGGCCGCGTAGCCCTCCCATCGGTCGTAGGGGAGGGCGAAGAACTCCTGGATCGGCGTCTGGTTCAAGATCAACTTCCAGGTGGCGGTGCTGCGGGCCAGCTCTTGCTTCAACCAGAGCTTCTGGCCGATCCCCAGCATGGTGCGGTTGGGGTCGGCGAGTGCCTCCAGGCACCCAGGGGGTACGGGCAGGCGCATCTGGGGAACCAGGGGGGCGAAGGCCGCCCGGATGGGAGGCGGCAGCGTCGGCGCCAAGTCAGGCACCCGGCCGCCCGGCGGGTTGTCGCAGGCCGCCGTCTTGCTCACGTGCCGGCTCCGGTAGGACCGCCCGTCGAGCACGAACAGCTCGATCTCGCGACCCCAGCGGAACTTGCGGTAGATCCGGCCGCCGGGCTGCTCGGCGATCGGCGAGTACTCCATAAACGCCCGGTGCCCCTCTGCCCATCTCCGGGCGTCCACCGTCTCCCGGTCGTAGTCGTTCTCAACCTCATGGTCGTCCCAGGTGACGATCATTGACGTACTGGCCGTGAAGTTGCGGAACGTGGGTATGGAACGGATCTCCTTGTACTTCCCGCGGTAGGCCTCCAGCGTGAAGACGGGATTCGGCACGAGCGATGAGTCCGGGTACATGTTGTCGCCCAGGTGGGCGAAGAAGTCGGGCCGGTCGGCGACCACGGCGTCCAGCAGGCCCAGCGAAAGCGCCGGGACGCCGCCCACGTGCCCGCCGTCGGAACACGCCGAGTACGCGAAGGTCAGGTCGGCAGAAGCGTCCGCCGCCGGAGGGGTTACGAAAGCTCCTTGCTGGGAGTAGGCCCCGCGTCCGGCGCGGAAGCGGTAGTAGTACCGCGTGGCCGGCGCCAGCCCTGATGCCAGGACCTTCACCGTGAGGTCCCGCTCCGGGTTCGGCGTCACGGTGCGCTGGAAGGCGATGGATCCGAACTGCGGATCCGCCGACACCTCAACGGTGACCGGAGCGAGGCGGCTGGGGCGCGTCCACAGCAAGGCGGACGTCTCGCGTACATCTCCGGAGGCCACGCCGTGGGGGAACAGCAGCGACACCTGCGAGAAGGCCGGCGCCACTGTGGCGATCACGGCGGCGGCGATGATTCCGATCACGAGAACTCGCATCGGGATTCCTCCTTCAGGAAGCGGTTGGCCGCCGCCCTCTCCGGGGCTACGCCCGCTAGGGGATTCGTGCCCCGGCGCCGAAGCCCCTTCGCACAACGGCCAGGCAGCGGCCGGCATGGAGGTGGGCGCGTGATATACGTCGTCGGGATTCTGATACTGCTCGCCCTGTATGTCGTGTTGCTCTACAACCGGTTGGTGGTCTTCCGCAACAGGATTGACAACGCCTGGTCTCAGATTGATGTGCAGCTCCGCAGGCGGTACGACCTTATCCCCAACCTGGTGGAGACCGTGAAGGGCTACGCGACCCACGAGCGCGAGGTGTTCGAGCGCGTGACCGAGGCGCGTTCCCGTGCCATCGCCGCGGGGAGCGTGGGGGAACAGGGGCAGGCGGAGAACATGCTGACCCAGGCGCTGCGCAGTCTCTTTGCGGTTGCCGAGAACTACCCGCAGCTCCGCGCCAGCGAGAACTTCATGCACCTCCAAGAGGAGCTGAGCGGCACGGAGAGCAAGATCGCCTTCTCCCGCCAGTTCTATAACGACACGGTGCTGCGCTACAGCAACGCCCGCCAGGCGTTTCCCGCGGTGCTCCTGGCCGGTCCGCTGGGCTTCGGCCCGCGCGATTACTTCGAGATGGAGGACGTGGCGCGGGAGCCGGTCAAGGTGGCGTTCTAGGCGGCCCGCGCCAGGCCGCGTCATCGGGGGGCCGGAGTGTACGAGGCCATCGAGAGCAACGTCCGCCGGACCTGGCTGCTCTTCGCGGGGTTCGTCGTCATCGTGGCGGCGCTGGGGTTTGTCTTCGGAGAGCTGACAGGATTCGGGTACGCGGGCGTGGCGGTGGCTGCGGTCCTGGCCGTCGCCGGCGCCTGGGGCAGCTACTACTACAGCGACCGGATAGTGCTCTCCATCAGCGGGGCACGTGAGGCGCCGCGCGAGCGGTACCCGTACCTGTACAACGCGGTCGAAGGCCTGGCCATCGCCGCGGGCATCCCTGTCCCGCGCCTGTACCTGATCGAGGACTCCGCGCCCAACGCCTTTGCCACCGGCCGCGACCCTCAGCACGCGGCGGTCGCTGTCACCACCGGCCTGCTCGACAAGCTCGACCGGCTGGAGCTGGAAGGCGTGCTGGCGCACGAGATGGCGCACGTCCAGAACTACGATATCCGGCTGGCCACGATCACGGCGGTTCTGGTCGGCTTGGTGGCCCTGATGAGCGACTGGCTGCTCCGCAGCATGCGTTTGGGCCGCCGCCGCGGCGGCCGCGGTGGCGGAGGCGCGCAGGGAGCGCTCGTCCTGGCGGGTATCCTGCTGGCGCTCCTGGCGCCGCTGTTTGCGCAGTTGATGCGCCTGGCGCTCTCCCGCCGCCGCGAGTATCTGGCAGATGCCTCGGGCGCGATGCTGACGCGCTATCCCGAGGGCCTGGCCGCCGCGCTGGAGAAGATCAGCGCGGACCCCGAGCCCCTGGAGGTGGCCAACAAGGCCACCGCGCACCTCTATATCATCAACCCGCTGCGCGAGTGGGGCGGGTGGGCCAACGGCCTGTTCAACACGCACCCCCCGGTCGAAGACCGCGTCCAGCGGCTCCGCGCGATGTGATGCGCAGACCTGACCCGGGAAGGAAGGCGCGCCTGCCGGGCGAAGAGAGGCAGGGTTTCACTTTGAGGGCCGCAACTGCCCAGGGGGAGGCGTGTGTGCGCGGTATCCGGGCGGCGACTTGGGTCGTTGCAGTGATCGTTTTCATGGCTGCCGCTGCCCCGGCCGTGGCATCGCAGGCCGCCACCGCCCAGCCGTCCGCCGTTGCGGTCCACCGTGTCCGGGAGGGCGACACGCTGTGGGGCCTGGCCCGACGCCACCGGACTACGCCCGAGCGCCTGGCGGCGATGAACGGTATCGCGCTCGAGGCCACCCTCCAGATAGGACAGCGGCTCAAGGTGCCGGCAGTTCGCGGCGCGGCAGTACTCCCTTCGCGCGGGCAGCGGTGGGCCACGGCGCTGACAGCGCTCGCCACGCGCCACGTGGGCGTCCGGTACCGGTGGGGAGGCACCAGCCCTTCGGGCTTCGACTGCTCGGGGTTCCTGTACTATGTGTTTGGACGGAACGGGGTTGCGCTGCCGCGCACCACGTTCGCGATGTTCAAGGCCGGGGTACCGGTGCCGCGTGATCAGATTCAGACCGGCGATGTCGTCTTTTTCCAGACGCTGCGGCCCGGGCCGTCGCACGCCGGCATCTACCTGGGCGACGGCCGGTTCGTCCATTCTTCCTCGGGCTCCAGCCGCGTCACCATCACGCCGATGGGACACCGCTACTACGGCCCGCGCTACCTGGGTGCCCGCCGCTTCTAGCCGGTTGTGCGTAGCCGGAGCCGGCGGCACCGATGGAGCCGGTGCGGGCCCGGAGCCGCATGCGTGAGGCCGCGGCGATCGCCGCCGCCCGGCTCGCGGCATCGCTGAGCCGTCTGACGCGCATGGGAGGCGGGACCACGCTGCCCGGCCGGATCGCCGCCGCGATCTCGCCCGGTCTGGTGGCCGGCCTGTCGTCGCGAATGGCGCGCGGCGTGGTGCTGATCTCGGGTACCAACGGCAAGACGACCACGGCGCGGTCTCTGGCCGGGATCCTTGAGTCGGCCGGGCTTGCGATCGTGCACAACCGCGCCGGCGCCAACCTGCTCTCGGGTATCGCCACCGCGCTGGCCGCTCACGCGACGCTGCGCGGCCGGATGCGCGGAGAGGTGGGGTTGTTTGAGGTGGACGAGGCGACCCTCCCGGCCGCGGTCGAGGCAACGCGGCCCCGCGTGGTCGTCCTGCTCAACCTCTTCCGCGACCAGCTCGACAGGTACGGCGAGATAGATCTGATCGCCGAACGGTGGCGACGCGCGCTGGCCGTGCTGCCATCCGAGAGCACCCTCGTCTACAACGCCGACGACCCAATGGTAGCCGACCTCTGCCGTGACCACACGGGTCCGGTCCAAGCATTCGGCCTGGAAGAGGCCCCGCACGGTGAGGACCGCACCCTGGAGCATGCCGCGGACGCGCGCTACTGCTACCGGTGCGGCCGCCCCTACGTGTACACCCTGGTCACCCTTGGGCACATGGGGCACTACCGCTGCCCGGGGTGCGGGGCAGCGCGGCCGGCGCCACAGGTGCGCGCGCGCCGAGTGAGCATCCACGGCGCAGACGGCGCCAGCGCCACCATCGTCGCAGACGGCACCATGATTCCCGTGAGCACCGTGCTGCCGGGCCTCTACAACGTCTACGACGTAACCGCGGCCGCGGCCGCGGCGCTGACCCTGGGCATCGCCCCGGCGGATGTGGGGCGCGGTATAGCCACAACCGTGCCGGCGTTTGGCAGGGGCGAACGCGTTGACCTCGGTGGACGCGAAGCGCTCATGCTGCTTGCCAAGAATCCCGCCGGGTTCAACGAGGTGTTGCGCACGGTTCTGCTGGCGGAGGCGTCCCCGGTGGTGCTCATTGCCATCAACGATCTGATTGCCGACGGGCGGGACATCTCGTGGCTGTGGGACGTGGACTTCGAGGTGCTGCGCGACAGGGCGCGCGCGGTGGTGGTCACCGGGTTGCGGGCAGAGGACATGGCGCTGCGCCTGAAGTACGCGGGCTTCGGCGCCGAGCAGGTCAGCGTGGAGCACACCGGCGAGACGGCGCTTGACCGCGCGCGGGGCCTGCTGCGAGATGGCGAGTGCCTCTACATACTGCCTACCTACACGGCGATGCTGCACCTCCGCGAGATACTAGCGCGCCGCGGGGCCGTGCGCGGGTTCTGGAAGGAGTAGGATCCCAAGAACATCAGGAGCGGCGATGGAACTTCGCATCTGTCACCTGTACCCGGATCTGTTGAACCTCTACGGGGATCGGGGCAACATTACCACGCTGGTCATGCGCGCGCGGTGGCGCGGCTTCTCGGTGCGCGTGATCGAGGCACGCCTGGACGACCCGGTGGATCCCGATGCCAGCGACCTCTTCTTCATCGGCGGCGGCGAGGATCGCCAGCAGCGGCTGGCCGCGCCGGATCTCTGTGGCGTCAAGGGATCGGCGCTGCGCGAGGCCGCGGCGGCGGGCGCCGCGATCCTGGCGGTCTGCGGCGGTTACCAGTTGCTGGGCCACTACTACAGGCCCGCGGGCGGCCCGGACCTGGTGGGCCTGGGCTTGCTCGACCTGCACACCGTGCATCCTGGGCCCGGGAGCCGCCGGATCATAGGCAACATCGTGGTCCGGGAGGCCGGTGCCGGCCGCATCCTGGTGGGGTTTGAGAACCACGGGGGGCGCACCTACCTCGGGAGCGGCGCGCGTCCGATCGGAACGGCAATCGTTGGTTCCGGCAACAACGGGCAGGACCGCGGCGAGGGCGCGGTCTGGCGGTCGGTCTACGGGACCTACCTGCACGGCCCGCTGCTTCCCAAGAACCCGTGGCTTGCCGACGAGTTGACCGCGGCCGCGCTGCGCCGGCGGTACGGCAGCACGGCCGGCGAGGTGGCGCTCGAACCGTTGCCCGATCTCGAGGAGCACCGCGCTGCTGCCGCGGCTGCCGTTCGCGCCGGTGCCCGAGGCCTCTCATGGCCCGAGGCCCGCGGGCAGAGGCCGGAGCATCCGTCGTGAACGACGAGCGCGCGCCGCGCCGCATCGCCTTCATCATCGGCCTGGCCCAACTCGGATTTGCCACGGTGCTGCCTCTGCTGCCGCTCTATCTCACCGAGCAACTGGACGCCAGCGTGAAGCTTGTGGGCGTGGTGATCGCCACCTTCGCTCTGGTGGAGACCTTCTTCAAGACCACTTGGGGCGGCGTGACAGACCGGATCGGCCGTAAGCCGGTACTGATAACAGGCCTTGTGCTCAGCGCCATAGCGCCGCTTGTCATGGCGGTGCTGCGGGTGCCGGTGTTGTTTGTGCCGCTGCGGCTGGTGGACGGCCTGGGCTCGGCGGCGCTGTGGCCGTCGGCCGCCGCGGCCGTAGCCGATACGACCACCCCGGACCGCCGCGCCACCGGCATGGGCATGCTCAACCTGGCCTTCCTGGGAGGCCTGGCCATGGGGCCTTCGCTGGGGCTGTTCTTCGCCGGGTTCACCGGTCAGGTGCGGGCCGGCTTCTACCTGTCCAGCGGCCTGATGGCCCTGGCGGCTCTGATGGCGGTGCGCTTCTTCCCAGGCCGGAACGATGGCTCAGAACATGCCGATGCCTTCATCGGATACCACACCACGGTATCCCCGGCACGCCTGATAACCCTGTTCGGAAGCTACCGAATCTCTCCGGTTCTGTTCGCACTCTACCTGGTGGCGTTCGTGCAGATGTTCGGGGTAGGCCTGATGGTGCCCATCGCCGCAATCTTCGCCAAACAGGTGGTTGGGCTCAGCGAGCACGCCATCGGCGGGCTGTTCATGGCGATAGTGCTCGCGGTGGCGATTTCCACGGTCCCGGCCGGCCGGCTGGCCGACCGCATCGGCAAGCGCCGCCTGGTCGCCGTGGGCATGCTCCTGGGGGCGCTGGGGATGTGGCTGATGTCCTTCAGCGGCCGCCTCGCCGAGATGGTGGCGGCAGGTATCCTGCTCGGCTCCAGCTACGCGCTCTCGGCGCCGGCATGGCTGGCCCTGGTAAGCGAAATGGCCCCACCGGGCCGGCTCGGGCTGGCCGTGGGCGTCTCCGAGACCGCGCAGGGCCTGGGCCTGGTCCTGGGTCCGCTGCTGGGAGGCATCCTGTGGGACGCGGTGGGTCCGCGGGCGCCGTTCGTGGCCAGCGCGATCGTGATGACCGCCGGGACCGGCATCGCCGTGGCGGCCTTGAGGATCCGGCGGCGATGAGCCCGGGTGCCGTTGAGGCCTGGAAGGCGATGAGACCGCGGAGACGCTAGCGCCCAGCCGGCTTCCTTAGTATGTGCTCGCCCTGCACCAGGACGACGCCTCCCACGACCAGCGCCGCGCCTGCCCACTGCGCGGCTGCCATGGGCTCGTGCAGCAGCAGCGTGCCTACCAGCGCTGCCACCACCGGCTCCAGCGTGGCTACCACGCTGGCGCGGCCGGCTTCTATCCGGCGCAGTCCCGCGATGTAGAGGAGATAGGCAGCGCAGGTCGGGGCAGCGATCAAGTAGGCGATCGCAGGGAGGGCAGCGGTGCGCACAGGGGGCAGCCCGCCGGATGCGGCCACCAGGAGGATCGCCCCGAATCCCAGTGTGTATACCACGGTCGTCAGCGGCGAGTGCCGGCACAGGGCCGCCTTGCCGAAGATGCTGTAGAGCGCGTAGGTCAACCCTGCCCCCAGGCCGGCCATCAGCCCGGATGGCGTGAGCCGCACGGCACCAGGCCCGAGCGCGCCAACGACCAGCGCGCAGCCCGCGAAGGTGAGCGCCACCGCCGCGGTCTTCATCGGCGTCATCGCCTCGCCGTAGAGTGCGCGCGCCAGGATCACGACCCACACCGGCGCGGTGTACAGCAACACCGCAGCGGTCGCCACTGTGGTGAGACCGATTGCCGTGAAGTAGACGGTGAAGAACCCGGCAACGCTGACAGCGCCGTATGCGACCAGGAGGGGCAGGTCGCCGCGCCGCACCCGCAGCGCCGCGCGGTTTGCGAGCAGGCAGTAGAGCAGCAGGACGGCGAACGCGCCGCCGGCCCGCCAGGCAGCGGCCTGAAGCGGGCTCAGGCCAGAGGCGAGCAGGCTGCGGACCGCCACGCCCAGCGTTCCCCAAAGCACGGCCGCGGCGGCCACATTGAGGTATCCGTGGATGGACGGGAGCACCGGAGCGCCGGGCTAGGGCTCTGTTTCGGCGAAGAGCTCGTTCTGGCGCAGGAAACTGCTCAGCAGCAGCCGCAGGTACGGGCTGTCGAGCTGGCTGCGGTAGTCGCTAAGCGCGGCGTGCTTGAGGGCCAGCTCCTCGGGCTGGAGGTCGAGCCGCAACCAGCGGTATTCGTCTCTGAGTGACTTCGGGGGCAGCAGGGCCGCGTCGGGCGCGTACCGCAGCGGCCGCGGGTAGTCCCAGGCATGTACCAGGAAGGTGTAGAAGCGCGGGTGCTGCAGCGCACCCTTCTTCTCAAGCGACCTGAGCGCTTCTCGCACGAACCCGTTGACCGCGCGGTGGTCGCCGTGTTTGTCCGCCTCGTGATGTGTTAGGACCACCGTGGGCCGCACCTGCTGGATGACCGACCCGAGATCGCTCAGCAGATCTGTTCCCGTGTACCTGGCGCGCGGACGGAACGTATCCCTGTACGGGGAGGCCGATGCCTTGGTAAAAGGTGAGACGTAGGGCCTTGCGGTCCCGCGACGGTGCGTGGCCAACGCCATCAATCCGCGGTCGGGGTATCCGAGGAAGATAACATTGCCGTGCGGGACCCCGAGCCGAGCCATCACGCGGCGGGCCTCCCTCTGTCGCGTCTCGCCCTCGGCAATGAAATCGGCCGGCCGCGCCAGCAGCCGCCTGCCACCCAGCGACGCCGCCAGGCGGTTGGCGTCGCCGTTCGTGGCGAAGACCAGCCACACCCCGGCGTGCGCGGCCAGCGCGCGCTGGATCAACCCTCCCGTTGCGAGCAGCTCGTCGTCGGCGTGAGCGGCAACGATAAGCACCCGGTCGGACTGCTCGGGCTCGGGGAGCACGTCGAGCGCGCTGCCAACCGCGCGTGGAGCAGAGAAGAGCCCCATGCTAATGTACGCGGCCACCACGGTCAGGCAGGTCAGGGCCAGCAGGGGCGCCTTCTGCCGTGGTGTGCCGTTGCGCCGCCGCCGCAGACCCAGCACCTCGACCGTCATGCGCACCTTCCCGTGCCATCCCTGGATCAGGCCGTACTTCTCTTCCTTTCGAAGATGGGTCACGCCGGTGAACGGCAACCTCTCGACCTTCCACCGTTCCCGCCATGCCAGCTCCGTCAGCGCGCGCTCGAACCCGAACCGTGTCCCGGCCAGATGGGGTCGGTCGAGCAGCGCGTTCCTCCGGACGGCGCGAATGCCGGAGAGATGCGGCAGCACCGTCTGGACGAGGTCCGCGGCCAGGACACCTACCGCCATGTCCGCGCGGCCCTGCTGCACCGGCTGGACCAGCGCGCGGATCTCCTCGGGCTTGAGGTTCTCCAGATCTGCGTCGAGCAGGAGAAGGATCTCCCCTGATGCCCGCCGCGCTCCTGCCAGGATCGCTCCACCCTTGCCCAGGTTCCTGGGAAGTTGGATGACGACGTCGGCACCGGACGCGGCCGCTTCCTCCGCGGTCGCGTCGGTGGATCCATCCGAGACCACGATGATCTCGGCCACCTCGCCCGTGCGCCGAACGGCCTCGACCACCCAGGCCACCGTGCGTTCCTCGTTGTAGGCCGCGATGACGCATGACGTGGTCATGCATGAACCATCCCGCCCGGGCGCCGCGCGAGGAAGCACCGTCCCGAGCCCACTCGGTGGGTTTCTACCTCCTGGCAGCCCAACGCGTGCAACTGCCCGATCAGCGAGCGGACGATCCAAGGCAGGACCGATCCGCCGGCTGAGTAACTCATCACCACCCAGCCGCCCGGACGCACCACCCGGACCAGTTCGCCGGGAACCGGGAACGCGTTCTGCACCGTAACCAGGTCGAACGTCCCCTCCCGGAATGGAAGACACCCGGCGTCGGCCGCGGCAAGATGCACAGGCCACCCGTGCTCGCGCGCGTGCCGGGCGGCGTGGGCCAGCATCACGGGCGAGAGATCTACCGCTGCGCCGCAGCACCCAGGAAACCTGCGCATGAGGACGCCCACCACCGCGCCGGTGCCCGTGCTGACATCCAGTACGTCCGCGGGGGTCGCCGGTAGCCGGTCCAGGGCGGCCTCGAGCGGCGCGAGATAGCCGTCCTGTGGGATCACATCTTCGTCGTAGCTGGCCGCCAGCGCGCCGTACCTGCTGCGGGCTATCGCCCGTTGAAGCGGCGAGCCCACCAGCCGCGAGGACCACGCTCCCACTGCCAGGTAGACGGTGTCGGTTATGAACGAACTGAGCCAGGTCGCCCGCATAAGGCACTCCAGGAGGTTGCGCTACAAGGTCTGCTACGATGGCTCCGGTGTGAAAGGTTAGGTTCTCTGCGGGTCGGCGAGGTCCTGCCGGCAGGGAGGCGGGGGAGCGGGGGTCCTATCCCTGCTCGTAGGCGCGCAGGGCCCGTCGCGTCTGCTCCAGATCCTCGCGGGCCGAGAGTTCGAGCACCCAGATGTGATGCCCGCCCGCCAGCAGCGCGTCGAGCGTCGGGCCGTGACAGCCAGCGTCCTCCAGGGGAAGGTGCTGGCCGTCGGGCGTCTCGATCTTGTAGATGTGCGCGTTTGTGATCCGCGGCCGGATCACGGCGTGGAAGGCTTCAAGTGTGCCGCCCTCCTGGATGTACGGGCTGGCGGCGGCGTGCCCCAGGTCAAATGTGATCGCGCAACCGGCGGCTTCGGCCATGGCCAGCAGCCGGTTGGGGTCGCTGGTCCATCCACCCTTGAGGTTCTCCAGACAGACCGTCACGCCGCGCTCCCGGCCGGCCTCCGCAGCCCGGCGCAGGTGATCCAGCGCGCGCTCCCAGTGCAGCATCTCCATGGGGATCGCGCGCGAGCCCACGTGGACTGTCAGGATCGTCGGCGCCATCTCGGCCACGAACTCAATGTACATAAGGAGGTAGCGCAGCGATGTATCAGCGATGGCCGGGTCACGGTGCCCCAGCTCCACGTCGGCGGCCGGCGCGTGGAAGCGGGCGCCCAGGCCGTCACCCCGCATGCGGTCGAACAACTTCGCCCGGGCCGACGGGGCGACCGGCAGGCGCAGCAGGTCGAGGTACCACTCGACGCCGCCGTAGTTGTGCGCGCGGGCATACGCCGCGACCTCACCCGGCCCCTGCCGGAACGCGGATGAGGAAAGGTAGAACTCGACCCGCATGGGCACGAGGGCTATCCCAACGCCGAGGTGAGACTTCTTCCAGAGAGACGGTTGGCGGCGTAGACGGTCACGAGGACTGCGGCGACCAGCAGGGCGCCCAGCGCCGAGGCCGGCCCTGTCTGGTCGTAGCTTATGAACTCGAATATCTTGACCGAGATCGTCTTCCACCGGGCCGAGTACAGCAGGAGCGTGGTGGTCAGCTCCCCGAGCAGCGTGGCGAAGGTGATCGTGGCCCCGGCGGCGATGGCGGGCGTGATCAACGGGAGCGTGATCCGGCGGAAGGTCACCCCCTGGTTGGCGCCGCAGACAAGCGACGCCTCTTCGAGCGCGATGTCGGTCTGGGTGAGCGAGGCGTAGGCGGACCGGAACGTGTACGGCAGGCGCCGGATGAAGTAGGCGATCATCAAGATCGTTCCGGTGCCCGCGAGCTCAAAAGGAGGAACGATGAACGCCACGAGGATCGCCACGC